>NZ_DBNHWK010000022.1:0-78471 GCF_057140465.1 Gaiella sp. | reverse complement strand
CCGAAGGCTGACCGCGCGCCGACGTTCCGACCGTCTAGGCTGCGGTCGGTCGGGCCCGTAGCTCAGCTGGTCAGAGCAGCCGACTCATAATCGGTTGGTCCCTGGTTCGAGTCCAGGCGGGCCCATGTCGAAGGAGTCGTCGCGGTTTCGGGCGCGATCGACGGGGACTCCCTGGTCGTGCCCGCGCCTGCGGGCGCGTCAGGGGCAGGCGCTCGCTCGTCTCGACCGGGTTCGAGCCCATGCTCGATCCGACGGCGGCGACGGCGCTGGCGTAGAGTGTGGGGTCGGGATCATCAGGGATTCCCTCCGGTCGAGCGGCCTCTCTTTCGGGGGCCGTTCGACGTCGAAGCGCTCCTCGTGCCGGGAGGCGGCATGATCTGCCCCGGCCGACGCGGTCGGTTCCTCGGGCCGGCGGGCGCATCCGTTCGCACTCGTGCCCCGGCTCCTCCTTCTGTCGCTGTCGCGACCGTCAGTCGATCGGAAGCCTCGTGAACCGGCGCACGACGACCGCAGCGGCCATCGTCGTCGCCGTGGCGATCATCTCGCTCGACGACTCTCTCCTCGAGGCGACGTTCGGCATCGTCTGAGCCGTGCGTGGCGGGCACGAGGAACGGCGTCCGATCCGGCGGCGCAGCCGTACTGGCGGGTTGACGGGCGGGGGCACACGGGTATGACGAGAGAGTGGGGCGGGGAGACGGGTTCGAGGGGGCTCCGTCCCACACCTTCACCTCTCCTCGTCGTTCCCGGTGACGCCCGGGGGCTGCGAGGCGAGCGCGGGTATCTCTCGAGTGCAGCCGCGTGCGCGCCTGTCGGCCTGCACGTACCGGATGGCCGGGCCTGCAGGGAAGCCGCACGGCGGAGTGGCCCGTGAGCGCGGCGGGCCGGAAGGGAACGGAGGCGGCAGCGTGAAGAACGAGCACGCGATGCCGACCTTCGATCACCTGGGCCCGCTCGTCTCGGACGGCACGCTCGTCCTGTTCGACAGCATGGTGGTCGTCTTCACGTGGCTGGTGTCGCGTCGGCTGCACGCCGTCGTCGTCCGCCCCTCGCGCTAGCCGACCGCCCCTCGCTCACCCGCACGATCCGCATCGCGCGCCCGCACCGGGCCGTCGCGCGGGGCGCACACTGCGAGGCGGGACGGGTCGCCGGAGGGAAGCTGGAGGCCCAGTGTGCGAACGAGGCCGGTGCAGTGAGAGGCTGGGCCTCCAGCTGTGGCCGACACGGGCTCGTCGTGGCGGCCTCCTCGGGATGAGCATGAAAGAAGAAGCATCTGTTGTCAACGTCGCCGTCGAGGCGGTCCAGGGCGCGACGCCATCGTGAGCGTGGCGCCCGTGCTGCGATCGGGAGGTCGTCGGGCCGCCGTCGGTGCTCCGGCCACGACGAGACCGGTAGGCTCGACGGGTCGCCCACTGAGGAGGTTCGCGTGGAGATCCGCAAGGTCGTGACCCAGCTCGAGGAGACGCTCGCCGAGCGCGAGCGTCCCGTTCCCACGCCGAGGACGAAGGCGGTCGTGGCCGCGGTCCTCCGCAACCCGGCCGCCGGCGGCTACCGCGACGACCTCGCGGAGCTCGAGGCTCTGGGAGCAGAGGTTGCGGCCGTGCTCGCGGAGCGCGCCGTCGCAGCGCTCGGCCCGGGGGCACCGGTGAGCGCGTACGGCAAGGCCGCGATCGTCGGGCTCGACGGGGAGCTCGAGCACGCGGCTGCGATCCTGCACCCGCGGTTCGGGGCGCCGGTCCGCCAGGCGGTCGGCGGCGGAGCGGCGATCATCCCCTCCACGAAGAAGGTCGGCGCCGCCGGCGCCACGATCACGATGCCGCTCACGAACAAGGACGACATCTGGAGCTTCGACGAGATGGACGCGGCCGAGATCGTGATCCCGGACGCGCCGCGGGCGGACGAGGTCGTCGTCTGCCTCGCGCTCGCGGTCGGCGGACGGCCACACGCGCGGACGGAGAAGCCCGCCTGATGTTCAAGGCGATCATCCTCCTCTCCCGGGCCGAGGGCGACACCCACGAGGAGTTCTGCCGATGGTGGATCGACGACCACGCGCCGCTCGCGCGTGAGCTGCCCGGGCTCCGGCGCCTCGTGTTCAACGTCGTCGACACGGAGGGGGCGCCGTTCGACGGCGTCTCGGAGCTCTGGTTCGACACCGAGGAGGCGTTCGAGGCCGCGTACGCGAGCGAGGTCGGCAAGCGTGTCGCCGCCGACTCGCTCGCGCACGTGAGCGCGCGGGTGCGCCTCGTCGTCGACGAGCGCCCGCAGCTCGGCTGAAGCGTCCGGCTTCCGCGCCGCGCCTCGTCATCCCGAGGCGACCCTCGCAACCCTGGACACACTCGCTCCTCGTCGAGCCGATCGACCAGTCCACTGGGGCTCCGCGTCGCGGGCACGACGTCGACCCGACGCAGCACGACGGGTCTCGGCCCGCAACGACCACGCGGAACCGTGACGGTTCTCGCTAGCGCCCGCTCGTCCGCCAGGCGCCGAGCGTCTCGATCGCCTCGTCGACCGACCAGCAGAGGCGACCGCACGCCGAGACGGCGCCGCCGACGAAGAGGTTCAGGCCGTCCCCGGCCACGACGTCCCGCCTGCGCTGGAGGCGAAGGTCGGTCGCGATGCCGACGATGCCGACGTAGCGGGGGTCGCCGCCGGCGACGAGTTGCGCGAACATCCCGATCTCGCACGCGGTGCCGTCGTCGACCGCGGCGCCGTCGAGCCACGCGACGAGGGCGTTCGCCGAGCGAAGGCCCTCGACGTCGACGCGGTAGACCTCGTCCGCCGTGAGCGTGGTCATCTCCTCGAACTGCTCGTGCGGCACGAAGCAGTCGAACCCGTCCGCGCGCAGGCGCCCGGCGAGCCCGTCGAGCCAGGCTCGCTCCGCCTCGGAGAACAGGGGGCCCGCAAGGTACAGCTGCACCGCGCGATCGTAGACCAGCCGCGCCGACCGCCAGAGATGCGACTGCGAGTCTTCAGGCGCACGCGCCCCGGTCGCCGCAGCATCGGCTGCAGACGAGCCCGGCGGCGACGGCGAGCACGAGCACGCCCGCGGCGACGAGTCCCACGCGGTACCACATGCGGATCACCTCCTGACGGCGATGCTCGCACCTCCGTCCGCCGTCGCCATCGGAGAATTCGCTGAGCCGTCTACGGGCTCGAGCCCGTGCAGGGCGTCGGCCCGCGTTCCGCCTCCCGGCCCTCCTGCCGCATCGCGTCGAGCAGGACGCGACGCGGCGGCACGAAGACGTCGACCTGGACACACGGCGCCGCACCCGTCCGCGCCGCGTGGGGGACGTACGGCGGGACGTGGGCGACCACCCCGGGCCGGAGGACGCGGGTCTCCCCGTTCATCGTGAACTCGAACTCTCCCTCGAGGACGAACGTGAACTGCTCCTCCTCGTGCGCATGCTCGGGGACGATCGTGCCGGGGTCGTGCGTCGCGAAGCTGAGCATCACCCCGTCCCCGACCACCGGACGGAAGCGCAGGCCGGGGACGAACCCGATCGGCTCGATCGCGTCGACGTCGTGCCACGCCCCCGGCCGAGTGGACGCCCCCGGCGGCGGGGGCTCGTGCGAGAAGTAGGCTCCCGCGCGGTCGTCGGCGTCGCTCATCCGCCTAGGCGCGCAGCACCGCGGCGAGGCGGCGGACGCCCTCGTCGATCTCGTCGGGTGTCGACCGGGAGAAGCAGACGCGGACGTGACGTCGGCCCCGGTCGTCGAGGAAGAACGGGACGCCGGGCACGACCGCGACCCCCGCCTCTGCACACCGCTCGGCGGTCGTCGTCGAGTCGAGATCGTCGGGGAGCGTCAGCCAGGTGAAGAACCCGCCGCGGGGGCGCGTCCAGGAGACACCGGCGGGGAGCTCGGCCTCGAACGCCCCGAGCATCGTCCGGCAGCGCTCCCCGTAGAGCGTGGTCGCCTCTGCGATCTGGCGCTCGAGGTGTCCCCGGCGTCCGACCTCCTCGACGACGCACTGCGCGAACGCGCTCGCGCACTGATCGGTGAGCTGCTTCGCCCACGCCAGGCCCGAGACGACCTCGGCCGGCCCGACGGCCCAGCCAAGGCGCAAGCCGGGCGACAGGATCTTCGAGAACGTGCCGATCTGCACCACGACATCGGGATCGAGCGACCAGAGCGACTGCTCCGGCGCGCCGTCGAAGGTGAACTCGCGGTACGAGACGTCCTCGACGACGAGGAACCCGTACCGAGCCGCGAGCTCGACGAGCACCCGTCGGCGCGGCGCCGAGAGCGTGACCCCGGCGGGATTCTGGTGATCCGGGTTCGTGTAGACGAACTTCGGCCGCAGTCCGCGCCCCAGGCGCTCCGCGAGGTCGGCGACGTCGAGGCCCTCCTCGTCGAGCGGGATCGCCTCGATCCGCGCGCCGTGGCTCTCGAAGCACATGAGCGAGCCGAGGTAGATCGGCGCCTCGACGACCACCGCGTCGCCCGGCTCGAGGAAGACCATCGCGGCGAGCTGCATCGCCTCGATGCCGCCGCTCGTGACGAGCACCTCGTCGTCGTCGGGGGTGCGGCCCTCGAGCTGCCCCAGCCGCTCCGCCAGGTACCGCCGAAACCGCGGCAGCCCGCGCGTCGGCGCATACTGCAGGGCGACGGCATCGGCGGCTCCGATCACCTCTCCGGTGATCTCTGCGAGCGCCTCGCGGTCGATCACCGCGGGGTCGGGGAACCCGCCCGCGAACGAGATCACGTCCGTGCGCCCTGCGAGGCCGATGATCGCCGCGATCGCATCGCCGCCCTCGCCCCGCGCGCGCTTCGCGAACCGCCCTCTCCACGCCTCGCCGACGTCGGCGACGGTTCCCGTCGCCGACCGCACGTCACCCTCGCTCGTCGGCGTCCGGGCCACGCACGAACGATATCGACCCGCTTCGATCAGTGCACGGGGCGATGCGGGGCGTGCGACCAGCCGGGGACGAGGTGCCGCGTCCACGCGTCGGGCAGGAAGGCCGTCGCGAGGATCGCGCCGGCCGCGAAGCCGCCGACGTGCGCGAAGAACGCGATGCCGACGACGCTCTCCGGGTGGCTCAGGGTGTAGATGCCCTCGAGCGTCTGGATCACGAACCACACACCGAGCAGCGCGATCGCCGGGACGCGCACGAAGAGGCACGGGGGCACCCACGCGACGACGCGGTCGAACGGCCGGGCGACGACGAAAGCGGCGACGACGCCCGAGATCGCACCGCTCGCCCCGATGTTCGGGATCTCCGCCTCGTGGGTGGCGAAGGCGAGGGTCAGGCTCCCCTGCAGTGCGTCCGCGGCGAACCCGGAGAGGAGGTAGAGCAGCAGGTAGCGGACGTGGCCGACGAGGCCTTCGACGAGCGGCCCGAGCGCGGCGAGGAACACGAGGTTGCCGACGAGGTGCGACCATCCGCCGTGCGCGAACATCGCCGTGAGCGAGTCGAGGGCCCAGGGCTGCCCCACCTGGGAGCAGGACCCGTTCACCTCGCACGGCCGGAAGCCGAGCTCCTCGGCGGCGACGTCGACTCCGACGTTCACCTCGTATGCGACCCAGACGAGGACGTTCGCGACGATCAGCCCGAGCGTCACCCACGGGAACCGGAGCGGGCGTTCGAGGTTGCCGAGCGGGAGCATGCGGTCACCCGTCCACGTCGTCCTCCGCCCCCGGGCGGAGGTCGTAGTAGAGGAGGCACCAGGCACAGCCGACGAGGGCCGTCAGGGCGCCCAGGGGGACGGATGCGAGCGCGAGCCCGGCGATCGCACTGAGGGCGAGGGTCGACACCCCGATCTCGTCCGGCATCACGGCCCAGGCGAGCGAGATGCCGGCCAGCGCCGCGAGCGCGAACCCGACGGCGAGCACGGCGACGGTGACGACGGATCGCACGAGCACGGAGAAGGTCTTCCGGCGGGTGAGCCTCCAGCTGCGGCCGAAGGCGCCGAGGACGGTCTCGTCGTCGAGCACGATCGCGGGCACCACGAGCGCGAACCGCGCGACGAGCAGCAGCGAGAGGAACATCGTGTACGGAGTGAGCACGAGCAGGCCGACGAGGAGGATCACGGCGACGGACAGCGCGTTCGCGCGGCGCGCGGCACGGCGGACGAGCTCGGTCAGCGTGACGTCGCGATCGCCCGTCCTCGCGGCCTCCACGGTCACGGCGAGCGTCGCCTGCGTCCAGTAGATGCCACTCGCGAAGACCGCGATCGCGACGCCGAGCCACGTCGTGAGCAGCCACACGTCGTCGGGGGTGCCCGCGTAGTCGGAGATGACGAGCGGGACGAGCACGGCGGCGAGCCCGAGCAGCCCGAGGTAGAGGAGCAGCGTCGACCCCACGAGCGATCGCACGTTGGCGGCGAGCAGGAGGCGCGCGCGGGTGAAGAGGGCCGTGCCGGGGCGCCCGTTCGCCTCGAACAGCGCCCGCTGCGCCTCGACCGTCGGCCTCGTCGCGACCGTCGCGAGCGGGACGGCCCGCGCGTTCGAGACCTCGCTCCGCGAGAGTCGATCGTGCCAGGCGCGAGCGTCGGGGCTCGCGAAGAGCGACACGAGGTCGACGAGGAGCGGCACGACCAGGGCGGCCGCGAGGAGCCCGCCGTACGCACGGGCGAGCGCGCGACCGACCGGGATCCTTCCGCCGGTGCGCTCGTCTCGGATGCAGATCCGGAGCTCGTGCTGACCCGGCGTCCAGCCGGGGCCACGCTCGGGCCCGCCGTACGCGTGGTAGAGGGAGAAGTAGAGCGGTGCGACGACGACGATCCACGCAGCGACGAGCCAGGCGAGGACTCCCTCGTCGACGAGCGAGACGCCGAGTGCGAGAGCCCCGACGAAACCGGCCGTGAGGACGATCAGGTCGATCACGAACGCAAGGAGCCGCCTGGTCAGGCTCGCGCGCGTCCAGCCGCGTGCCGGGACGGGCACGACCCGCTCCGCGAACCGACGATCCATGACCTGACCGGTCATCCCCGATCCTCCACCACCATCGTCCCATCAGACCGCGCACGGCGCGTCCGGGGGAACCCCGATCCCCCGATACGCGCCGTCGCGGAGGCCGAGACCGCTCGTCCCCGACTCGCCACCAGGGCGAGGCGGAGCAACAGCACCGGGGGCTGCTGGTCGCAGCCCCCGGAAAGCGGCGCAACTTCGGGGCCAGACGAGTATGCGTCTGTGGGGAGAGGAGTCGCGCCGACTCGGTGGTATCTCTCTCACATTCGGAGTAGGTTTGCGAGGGGCCCGCCACGCGATTCGAAAGGAAAAGCCGCAAAATGGACACACTCGCCCAGCTCTCGCACGGCGCGAAGCTCGTCCTCGGCGCCGCGATCGCCTTCCTGATCGTCTCGTTCTTCAGCTGGTTCGACTACGACGGGCCGGGAAGCGAGTTCGCGGAGGCGTTCGGTGGCGACACCGGCATCACGATGTGGCACGGGGTCGGGTGGCTCGCCGGTCTGCTCGCGATCGTGCTCGTAGTCTGGCAGGCGCTCCGAATCGCGAACATCGAGCTCGAGCTCGGCCTGACGCCGGCGATGATCACCGCCGCGCTCGCCATTCTGATGTTCATCTTCACCTTCATTCGGTTCATCGACGCCCCGGGAGCCTTCGGGAGGACGTTCTGGGCGTGGCTCGGCCTCGCGCTCTCGATCGCCGTCGGCGTCGGCGCCTGGATGAACATGCAGGCGGCCGGTGAGTCAGTCGCCGCCATCCGTGCGCGCGTGTCGAGCATGACGGCTGCAGGGGGTGCGAGCGCGACGGCCGCACCGGAGCCGTCGGCGCAGGAGCCGCCCGCCCCGCCGGCGCCCGAGGCCCCAGCGGAGCCCGCGGCACCCGCAGAGCCGTCGCCTCCCGCCGCGCCTGCCGGCGACGTGCCGGCCGACGACGGCCCGACCGGCGCCGCCTGACACTCCGCCTGCGCGCACCCCTCGTTGCCGCGGTGACGGGGGGGAGCGCGCGGCTACACTCCCGCCATGGCGGAGATCGGGACGCTTCGAGTCAAGACTGGGCTCGCCGAGATGCTGAAGGGCGGCGTGATCATGGACGTCGTCGACGCCGACCAGGCGCGCATCGCCGAGGACGCAGGTGCGTGCGCGGTGATGGCGCTCGAGCGGGTCCCCGCCGACATCCGGGCCGACGGCGGGGTCGCGCGCATGTCCGACCCCCAGAAGATCAGGGAGATCCAGGCCGCCGTGTCGATTCCCGTGATGGCGAAGTGCCGGATCGGGCACTTCGTCGAGGCGCAGGTCCTCCAGGCGCTCGAGGTCGACTACATCGACGAGTCCGAGGTGCTGACACCCGCGGACGTCCACCACCACGTCGACAAGCATGCCTTCACCGTGCCGTTCGTCTGCGGGTGCACCGACCTCGGCGAGGCGCTCAGGCGGATCGCCGAGGGCGCGGCGATGATCCGGACCAAGGGCGAGGCGGGCACCGGTGACGTCGTGAACGCCGTGACGCACATGCGCGCCGTGTTCGGCGCCATCCGCCGCCTGCAGTCGCTCCGCGAGGACGAGCTCTACGCCGAGGCCAAGGAGCTGCGGGCGCCGGTCGAGCTCGTGCGCTGGGTCGCGGAGCACGGTCGGCTACCGGTGGTCACGTTCACCGCCGGCGGGATCGCGACGCCCGCCGACGCGGCGCTCTGCATGCAGCTGGGTGCCGACGGCGTCTTCGTCGGGAGCGGGATCTTCAAGTCGGGCCGCAGCCCTGAGCTCGACCGCGACGGCTGGGCCGAAGACGTGTCCCGGCGGGCGCGGGCGATCGTGGAGGCGACGACCCACTACCGGGACGCGGCGATCCTCGCCGAGGTGTCGACCGGGCTCGGCGCCCCGATGGTCGGGATCTCGTCCGCGTCGCTCGAAGAGGGCGAGCGCCTCGAGGTGCGCGGCTGGTAGCGATCGGCGGGCGACCCTCGCCGAGCGTGACCGAGCCGGTTGGGCGCTAGGCGCCCATGTACGCGATCGCGGCGCCCACGAGCACCGCGAACGACGCGGTGCCGGCGATCAGGAACACGCGCCGGACGATCATCTCCGCGGTCACGGGTCGACGTCTCACACTCGCACTATCAGCACACACGGCGGACGCCGCGTCCCTCGATCGAGGGATCGGGGCGCGCTCGGCTGCCTACGGGTCGAATCTACACTTGCGGTCGTGAACCACGGCCTCCGGATCGGCGTGCTCGCGCTCCAGGGTGGGTTCCGCGAGCACAGGGACGTCCTGCGTCGCCTCGGTGCCGACGTCGTCGAGGCGCGTCTCGCAGACGACCTCCACGGTCTGGACGGGCTCGTGATCCCCGGCGGCGAGTCGACGACGATCATGCGCCTGGCTCGCCTCTACGGCCTCGATCGGGCGATTCGAGCGTTCCCCGGCCCCATTCTCGGGACGTGCGCGGGGATGATCGTGCTCGACCGCGCCCACCTCGGGATGGTGGACGTCGCCGTCGACCGGAACGCCTACGGGCGGCAGGTGGCGAGCTTCGAGGCCGACCTCACCGTCGTCGACGGCGGGAGCCCGCTGCGCGGCGTGTTCATCCGCGCCCCCCGGGTCGTCGACGTCGGCCCGAGCGTGCAGGTGCTGGCCACGCTCGACGGCGACCCGGTGCTGCTCCGAGAGGGGCGTGTCCTCGTCGCCTCCTTCCATCCGGAGCTGACCGACGACACGCGGGTGCACGAGAGGTTCCTCGACCTGGTGAGGGAGGGCATGCATGTCGGGGCATAGCAAGTGGTCGACGATCAAGCACAAGAAGGGCGCCGCCGACGCCAAGCGCGGCAAGCTCTTCTCGAAGCTCTCGCGCGCGATCATGGTCGCGGCGAAGGAGGGTGGGGGAGACCCCGCCACCAACCTCGCGCTCCAGAACGCGGTCGAGAAGGCGCGCTCCTACTCGATGCCGAAGGACAACATCGAGCGCGCGATCGCGAAGGGAACCGGTGAGGGCGGCGAGGGCTCATCCTTCGAGGCGGTCGTCTACGAGGGATACGGCCCGGAAGGGGTCGCGGTGCTCGTCGAGGCGTTGACCGACAACCGGAACCGCACCGCCTCCGAGGTTCGTCACGCGTTCACGAAGAACGGCGGCAATCTCGGCGCCACCGGCGCCGTCGCGTGGCAGTTCGAGCGGCGCGGCGTCGTCCTCGTGAGCGCCGAGGGGGCGGACGAGGACGAGCTGCTGCTCGTGGCCGCCGATGCCGGCGCCGACGACGTCGAGCGCGACGGCGCCGTGTTCCAGGTCACGTGCGCCCCGGAGCTCCTCCCCGCCGTCCGTGAGGCGATCGAGGGCTCGTTCACGATCGAGTCGGCGGAGCTCTCGATGGTGCCGAGGACCACCGTCGCGATCGGCGACGAGACGACGGCGCGTCAGGTCGTCCGTCTCGTGGAGGGGCTCGAGGAGTCGGACGACGTCCAGGACGTCTACGCGAACTTCGACATCCCGGAGGACGTCCTGGAGTCGGTCGCCGGCTGACCGCGCGCGCCGGCCCCGGGCGTCGGCGGGGGGCCGGAGGCGAGCCCGGCGGGGGCCGTCAGTTGGCCGCCGCGCGCTCGATCGTCAGAGGGCCGCGTCGCAGGTGTGCGGTCAGGTACCTGACGCCCGCTGGTCCCGCGACGATCCCGCGGCGTGCGCCCTTCGGGATCACGGTCGCGACGCCGGTGCGGAGGTCGGACTCCGCGTCGTCCACGGTCAGCGTGCCCCCGCCGGCGAGCACCACGAGCAGGACGTCGCGCTCCTCGTTGACGTGCTCGGCGATGTGGTCGCCCGGAGCCCACGAGAGCAGGGTGACGTTGAGGTCCTCGGTCGCGGTCCCGTACAGGGGTCCGCGGCCGTCCGCGGCGAGGAGGTCGACGATCTCGGGCACGCGCGCCGACCGTATCAGCGCGGCCCGGGGCGCCGCGCGCCCCTTCGGTCGTCCGGGGCGCTGCCTACCCTCTGCGCGTGAGAGTCCTCGGCATCGACCCGGGAACGGCGGCGTGCGGCTACGGGATCGTCCACGAGAGCGGCGGGCGCGTGACGGCCGTCGTCCACGGGTGCTGGCGTACGAGCGCCCGCGAGCGGCCGGAGCTGCGCCTGCGGACGATCTTCGACGGCGTCACCGCGCTCATCCGTGACCACGCGCCCGACGCCGTCGCGCTCGAGGAGTCGTTCGTCGGGGCGGACGCCCGCGTCGCGCTCTCCGTCGGGCAGGCGCGCGGCGCCGCACTCGTCGCAGCCGCGTCCGCGGGCCTCGAGTGTGCGGAGTACGCGCCCGCCCGCGTGAAGCAGGCGGTGTGCGGCTACGGTCGTGCGGACAAGCGGCAGGTCCAGAAGATGGTGCGCATGATCCTCTCCCTCCCCTCCGACACGCCCACCTCGCACGAGGCGGACGCGCTCGCCGTCGCGATCTGCCACGCGCTGCTGCCCCCGCTCGCGAGGATCGCCTCGTGATCGCGCGCCTCCGTGGTCGCCCCGCGGGACAGGCCCCCGACGGGCTCGTGCTCGACGTGAACGGGGTCGGGTACCTCGTCGCCGCGACGCCGTCGGTGCTGCGTCGGGCGGACGACGCGGCCGAGATCACCGTCGAGACGTACCTGCACGTCCGGGAGGACGCCCTCCAGCTGTACGGCTTCGCGGACGTGGACGAGCGAGAGCTCTTCACGCACCTGCTCACGGTGAACGGCGTCGGGCCGAAGGTCGCGCTCGCGGTCGTCTCGGGGTCGTCGTCGGCCGAGCTCCGGCGTGCGATCGTCCAGGGCGACCACGCCCGCTTCCAGGCGATCCCGGGGATCGGCAAGAAGACGGCGGAGCGCATCGTCCTCGAGCTGAAGGAGAAGATCGGCGAGGGCGTCGTCCCCGTCGAGCCGTCCTCGTCGCCCGGTCGTGCGCCGCACGTGGTCGCGCGCGACGCGCTCGTCGAGCTGGGGTACTCGATCGCCGAGGCCGAGCAGGCGCTCGCGGCCGTCGATCCCGACCTCCCGGCCGAGGAGCGCATCCGGCTCGCGCTCCGGACGGTGGCCGCGTGAACCAGTTCCTGGCACCGACCCTGCGGCCCGAGGACGAGGAGGTCGAGCGCAGCCTCCGGCCGCGGAGGCTCGACGACTTCGTCGGTCAGGACCGGGTGAAGGAGCAGCTCGGGATCGCGCTCGATGCGACACGTGCCCGCGGCGAGGCGCTCGACCACGTCCTGCTCGTCGGCCCACCCGGCCTCGGCAAGACGACGCTGGCGCAGATCGTCCGGGAGGAGCTCGGCGTCGGGATCCGCACGGTCGCGGGGCCTGCGCTCGAGCGCAAGGGAGACATGGCGGCGATCCTCACGGCGCTCGAGGAGCGCGACGTCCTCTTCGTGGACGAGATCCACCGCGTCAACCGTGCGATCGAGGAGATCCTCTACCCGGCCCTCGAGGACTTCCGCCTCGACATCGTCGTCGGCCAGGGCCCGGCCGCGAGGACGCTCACGATCGACCTGCCGCCGTTCACGCTCGTCGGCGCGACGACGCGCACCGGCCTGCTCACGACGCCCCTGCGCGACCGCTTCGGCATGACGTTCCGCCTCGGGTACTACGACCCGGGTCAGCTCGCGGCGATCGTCCTCCGCTCCGCGGACATCCTCGAGGTCGAGATCGAGGACGCCGCCGCCGCGGAGATCGCCCGCCGCTCGAGGGGCACGCCGCGGATCGCGAACCGGATCCTGCGCCGCGTCCGCGACGTCGCCGAGGTGCGCCATCAGGGTCACGTGACCATGGAGATCGCCCGGGAGGCGCTCGAGCTCCTCGAGGTGGACGAGCGGGGCCTCGAGCGCATCGACCGCGACCTGCTCGGGGCCGTCGCGCACAAGTTCGGCGGCGGGCCGGTCGGCCTCTCGACGCTGGCGGTGACGCTCGGGGAGGAGCCCGACACGATCGAGGACGTCTACGAGCCCTTCCTGCTCCAGCTGGGGTTCCTGCAACGCACGCCCCGGGGACGGGTGATCACCGAGCTCGGACGAGAGCACGTCGGAGCCCCCGCCGACGACGGGAGCCTCTTCTGAGCGCTCAGCAGATCTGGACGCCCGGTACGGCCGGCCCCGTCGAGGAGCTCGTCACGCGGATCCACCGACGGATCGAGACGTTCCGGGAGGAGCACGACCTCGCCCAGGTCGCCGTCAGCGTGGAGCTGCTCGACGGCTCGTTGCTGAGGCTCGCACGGCTCTCGTCCGAGCCCGGCTTCGGCTTCGTCACGCTCTGTCCGCACACCGATGGGGACGAGCCCGAGGAGCGGATCGTCCCGCTCGGGACGATCCGTGAGATCCGGATCGGCGCCGTCGAGCCGGAGCTTCGTCTCGGGTTCTCGGTTCCTCCCGAGACGTAGGGCGCCCGGGCGCGCCGGAGCTCCTGTCGGCCGTGCGAGCGGCGCCGCGCCGTCAGTCCCGGAACTGCACTGCGTGCCAGGAGGGTGTCGGGGCGAGCTCGAGCAGCGCGCGACCTCCGCGCGGCTCCGCGTAGCCGAAGTCCCCGGTGTCCTCGTCCCACGAGACCTCGAGCGAGCCGCCCTTCACGCGGTGGTCGAGGTAGGCGCTGCGGAAGACGAGCTTGCGGAGCCAGTACACGAGCGACTCCCCGTCGAGCACGCCGATCCGCTCCCAGTGACGGACGAGGTACCGGCCGAGGCTGCTCCGCGGCGTGGCGATCCTGCCCTGCCACGCGAGCTCGACGAGGTCCGCCGTCTCCTGCTCGTCGAGGTCGTTCGAGGCGACGAGCCCGAGCTTCACGGCGGCAGCCGTCACCCGCTCCTCGAAGTCCTGCGCCCCGAACCGGAACTCGTAGCGCATGAACTCGATGACGAAGTCGTCGCCGGAGACGTAGTTCTCGTCGCTGGCCGACACCGTGGAAGGGTAGCCTCGTCCCGATGGGTGACCGTCGACTCCTCATCGGCGCGATCGCGGCGGTGCTCGCGATCTGGCTCGTCGGGGCCGCCGTCACGCGGTACTCGCTACAGGAGATGGCGTTCTTCGCGCCGATCGCCGTCGTCGTCGTCGGAGCGACCGTCGGCATCGTCCTGCTCTGGGTGAAGATCGTCATGCAGCTCCGGCAGGAGCGGCGGGCACGGCACGGCGAACGCTGACGTCCGGGACGCCGCGCGGCCGCCCGGGCCGCCGTCGCGAACGTCGTCCGACGGCGGTCGTACCGTCGAGAGACGATGGACGCCGGCCGCTGGACGATCCGTGACTGCGACCTGGAGCAGGTCGAGACGCTGACGCGGGAAGCCGGTGTCGGCGACGTGACCGCCCGCGTGCTCGTCCGCCGCGGGCTGACCGACCCCGGGGCTGTCCAGGCGTTCCTCGACGCGGAGGACCCCCGACACGACCCGTCCCTCCTCGGCGACATGGCCGCTGCCGTTGCCCGCATCCGCCGGGCTGTCGCCGACGGCGAGCGGATCTGCGTCCACGGCGACTACGACGTCGACGGGATCTGCGCGACGGCCGTGGCGGTGCTCGTCTTGCAGGAGCTCGGCGCGGACGTCACCTGGCACGTGCCGAGCCGTTTCGACGAGGGGTACGGGCTCGCCGCGCAGACGCTCGAGCGCCTGGCCGGAGAGGGCGTCGGCCTCGTCGTCACCGTCGACTGCGGCATCACCGCCGTGGACGAGATCGTCCGCGCCCGTGCGCTCGGGCTCGACGTCGTCGTGACCGACCACCACCGCCCCGGTGACGCGCTCCCCGACTGCCCGATCGTGGCGACACGGCCGTCCTCCTACCCGTTCCCCGAGCTCTGTGGCACCGGGGTCGTGCACAAGCTCGCGGAGGCGCTCCTCGGTCGTGACCACCCACTGCTCGATCGGCAGCTCGACCTCGTCGCGCTCGCCACGATCGCCGACGTCGTGCCGCTCGTGGGCGAGAACCGCGCGCTCGCGAGCGCCGGGCTGCGGCGACTGGCGCGCACGACCCGGCCCGGGTTGCGCGCACTGATGCGATCCGCACGCGTCGACCCCGCGGCGATCGACGCCGGCGCCGTCGGCTTCCGCCTCGGGCCGCGGATCAACGCGGCCGGGAGGCTCGAGCGGGCGGACACCGCCCTCGCGCTCCTGCTCACGGAGGACGAGGGCGACGCCGAGCGGCTGGCGGGCGAGCTCGAAGCGCTGAACCGCGAGCGCCAGGCGGTCGAGGATCGGATCCTGCGCGACGCCACGGCACGGATCACCGCGTGGCCGGAGCCTGCCCGGGCGCGCCGTGGGTACGTGTTGTGGGACGAGGACTGGCACGAAGGGGTGATCGGCATCGTCGCGTCGCGGCTCGTCGAGCGATTCGGCCGCCCGGTCGTGCTGATCGCCGCCACTGCGGACGGGTGGAAGGGGTCGGGCCGCTCGGTCCCGGCGTTCGACCTGCACGGCGCGCTCGGTGCGTGTGCGCAGCATCTCGAGCGCTTCGGCGGGCACCGTGCCGCCGCCGGGCTGTCGATCGCCACCGACGAGCTCGAGGCGTTCGCCCAGGCGTTCGGCGACCACGCCGATGCGGTGCTGACCGATGCCGACCTCCGGCGCGAGGTCGTCGTCGACGCCGTCGTCCCTGCCTCCGTGTTGACGCTCCAGCTTGCGCAGGAGCTCTCCCGGCTCGCCCCGTTCGGCCTCGGGAACCCCGACGTCACGCTGCTCGTCGCCGGTGTCGACGTCGTCGCACCGACGACGGTCGGAGACGGCAAGCACCTGCGCTTCCGGGTGCGCCAGCACGGTCGAGACGGCGGGAGCGCGATCGCGTTCGGCCAGGGTCGCCGTCTCGAGCACCTGCACGACGGCGGACGGTTCGACCTCGTCTTCCGGCTCAAGGAGAACCACTGGAACGGCAGCGTCTCCCCGCAGCTGGTCGTGGGTCAGATCTTCGAGACACCCGAGGCCTACGTCCGCCTGCGGGACGAGCTCCTCGAGCTCTGGCGCGCCGGCGAGCAGTCCTGGTCGCCCGAGGCCCGGCGGGTCTTCACGGAGCTCGGGCTCGGGGCCGGGGGCGGAGGGCGGCAGCTTCTCGAGTCGCCCGCGTTCCGGGCGCTGCTCGCCGCCGCCGGCGCCGACGAGCCGCTGGCGCGCGCCGCCTAGGCGCATCCGCGTGCGCTCCACCCCCACCGATGCGATCGTGGTCGGCGCCGGGCGCCGTCCGGCGCAGGCACGGCGGAGTCAGCGTCGGGGGCCGGCCGAGCCTCGGAGGCGGTCGTCCGGCGCGGTCACCGTGAGGGCGAGCGAGAGCAGGAGGCGGCGGGCGCGCCAGAGCCGAATCCGTCGCCGCAGCGTCACCATCGCCACCTCGTGTTCGCGGTCGCGGGCGCCGATCCTATGGGCGAAGGAGCGGAAAGTACACTGACGCCATGGCAGTCCTCGACGCCGAACGCCATCACGAGCACCTCGTCAACGAGCTGATCGCGACGGTCGAGACGTACAACCCGGGGGTCGACAAGGAGCTGATCCGCCGGGCGTTCGACTACGCCGAGCGGCAGCACCGTGGCCAGACGCGGCGGTCGGGCGAGGACTTCATCAACCACCCGTGGGGTGTCGCGCAGGTCTGCGCAGAGCTCCATCTCGACGAGCAGACGATCGCGGCCGCACTCCTGCACGACGTCGTCGAGGACACCGGCGTCGAGCCGGACGAGCTCCGTGCCGAGTTCGGCCCCGAGATCGGCCAGCTCGTCGAGGGCGTCACGAAGCTGACCCGCATCTCGTTCTCCAGCCGGGAGCAGGCCGAGGCCGAGAACTACCGGAAGATGATCGTGGCGATGGCCCAGGACGTGCGGGTGATCCTGATCAAGCTCGCCGACCGGCTGCACAACATGCGGACGATCGAGTACCTCGGGAAGCAGAAGCAGGTGCAGAAGGCGAAGGAGACGCTCGAGGTCTACGCGCCGCTCGCGCACAGGCTCGGCATCCACGCGCTCAAGTGGGAGCTGGAGGACCTGTCGTTCCAGATCCTGCATCCCCGGAAGTACGCGGAGATCAAGGCGATGGTCGCCGATCGTCGGGCAGACCGCGAGGCACAGGTCGAGCTCGCCGGGGAGCTGCTCGCGACCGAGCTCGACAAGGTCGACATCCCCGCCGAGATCCTCGGCCGCGCGAAGCACTTCTACTCGATCTACGACAAGATGGCGAAGAAGGGGCGGGAGTTCAACGAGATCTACGACCTCACCGCCATGCGCGTGATCGTGGAGCGGAGCGGGGAAGAGGGCACCCGTGACTGCTACGGCGCGCTCGGGATCATCCACTCGCTCTGGAAGCCGATGCCGGGGCGCTTCAAGGACTTCGTCGCGATGCCGAAGCTCAACCGGTACCGCTCCCTGCACACGACGGTGATCGGGCCCGCGGGCACCCCGCTCGAGATCCAGGTGCGCACGCGCGAGATGCACGAGGAGGCCGAGTTCGGGGTCGCCGCGCACTGGCTCTACAAGCGTGGCCGTTCGAAGAAGTCGGACGACGAGTGGCTGACGTGGGTCAACTCATTGATGGACTGGCACGGCGACGACCAGGACGCCGCCGAGTTCATGCGCACGCTCCGCACGGACCTGTTCGACGACGAGGTCTACGTGTTCACGCCGAAGGGCGAGGTGAAGACGCTCCCCGCGGGCGCCACGCCGATCGACTTCGCGTACGCGGTGCACACCGACGTCGGTCACCGGACGGTCGGGGCGAAGGTGAACGGACGCATCGTCCCGCTCCACTACCGGCTCAAGAACGGCGACTTCGTGGAGATCCTCACGTCGAAGTCGGGTCGCGGGCCGTCACGTGACTGGCTCGCGCTCGCAGCCTCCTCCCGTGCCCGCAACCGCATCCGTCAGTGGTTCCAGCGCGAGACGCGCGGCGAGACGGAGGCGAAGGGCCGCGAGGCGCTCGACCAGGCGCTGAAGGCCCAGAACCTCCCCTACCGCAAGCTCCAGGGATCCGCGGTGCTCGCGCAGGTGATCCGCGAGCTCGGGTTCAAGAAGGCAGAGGACTTCTACCTCGCCCTCGGCTCGGGGAAGATCGGCACGGGTCAGGTCGTGAACAAGGTGCTCCAGCGGCTCAAGACCGACGAGGTCGCGGAGGAGCCCGCCGTCACGCTCAAGCCCGCGAAGGCACGGTCGACGGTCGCCGGCGACCGCCTCGGCATCGTCGTCCCGGGCGTCAGCGACGTCCTCGTCCGGCTCGCGAAGTGCTGCACACCGGTGCCCGGGGACGACATCGTCGGCTACATCTCGCTCGGGCGCGGGATCACGATCCACCGGGCCAGCTGCCCGAACGTGAAGGCGCTGATGCGCAACCCGGAGCGCTTCACCGAGGTGGAGTGGGAGGAGGGGGCGGCGACGTCGAGCTTCCGCGTCCAGGTGGCGGTCGAGGCCTGGGATCGGCAGCGATTGCTCGAGGACGTCGCCCGGACGTTCGCGGAGCACGGCGCGAACATCGTCGCCTACGGTGGATCGGTGGAGGACGGGCTCGCACGGAACTGGTACACGGCCGAGCTCGGCGACGTGAAGGACCTCCGCTCGCTGCTCTCGGGCCTGCGGCAGCTCGAGGCCGTCTTCGACGCCTATCGCGTCACGCCGGACTGAGTGGGCTTTCGGGCGTCCGCGGCTGCGCACCCGGGGGCCCCAGGGCTTCTCTCGCCCCGCGGGCGGGCCGGTGGACATCCCTCGTTCGAGGGAGGCGATCCCTCGAACGAGGTACCCCTCCCGAACGAGGGAGGGTCACTCGAACGAGGGATCGCTCACGTGCGCCAGCGTGCAGGAATGTCCCTCGACGTCAGGTGAGAGAGGCGGCGACCGGCCTCCGCCGCTCCGACACGTCCCGCCGCCCGCCTCTTGAGGGAGCCGAGTCGCGTGGGCGACCGCTACGGATCCCAGGCCTCGCCGCCCGTGTCCCACCCGATGAGGACGTGGGCGGCGATCCGGCCGGCGACTTCCTCGAGGAGGGCGGGATCGGCGTTCCCGTCGATCACGAGCTCGCCGACGACGGACTCCTCGAACCGGATCGGTACGGCCGACCGGCGCCGCTCGTCCGGGTCGCCTACGGACGGGCCGAGCACGAGTGATCCCTCGTCGAGAAAGGCGATGCCCGCCCACGCGATGCCGGGCTCGGCGGCGAGGATCCGCACGGTCTCGCGGAGCGCCTCGTCCGCGTCGTCGGATCGTGCGAGGACGTCGTCGAGCTCCTGCAGGGCGCGTTTGCTCACTCGGCGAGGTCATCTCCCTCGAACGCGCGGATCGGTGCTCGGAGGCGCTCGGGGATCGGCATCGGCCGCCGCGCATCGAGATCGACGAGCACGAGCGTCTGCGTCGCCGTCACCATCAGCTGCCCGTCGGGGAGTCGGTGGGCGGCGCACTCGTACGTCACGCTCGTGCGGCCGATCCGACCGATGCGCACGAAGCACTCGAGGAGGTCGTCGAAGCGGGCCGGCGCGTGGTACTGGACGTCGGAGGCGCGCATCACGAACTCCGCATCGTCGACGCGCTCGTGGCCGAGGTGGCGGTGGTACTCGGTGCGAGCGTGGTCGAAGTAGGGGAGGTAGCGCCCGTAGTACACGACGCCCTGCGCGTCGGTGTCGGAGAACCAGACGCGTGTGAGCGCCGAGTACTTGAACGGCGGGCGCTCACCGGTGACGCGGCCGAGCTCGAGCGGGTCGCTCATCCGCACGATTCTAGGGCGCAGCCGGCACGACGCCCGCCGGTCTCCTCGGAGCGGCCCGACCCGTCAGCCGGGCGGCCACGGCGCCGGGCAGGGGTCCCACGGGCCCGGCCACTCCGCGTAGGCGTCGCGTGGGTCGTCGGTCGCAACGCTCACCGAGGCTGCTCCGAACCGACCGGCGGCCTCGCTCACCGGGTAGTGGATGTCCTCGGGGTCGACCCGGTCGCCGATCATGAGAATCGCGCACGGGCCGGCACCCGCCCCGACGAACACGTGGCGCGTGCCGGCGGGGCAGTGGACGTAGTCCCATTGGCGGAGACGGCGCTCCTGCTCCTCCACGATCAGCACGCACTCGCCGGCGAGCACGAGGAAGTCCTCCTGGGCCGCCTCCTGGTGGTAGCGGCACGACGGCTGGCCGGGCTGCAGGACGTGGACGTTCACCCCCGTTCCCGACCAGGCGCTGTCGCGGGGCTCGGGCGAGACGACGGTACCCGCCTGCGAATTCGTCCACGCCCGGCAGTCGGCGAGGTTGAGCACGAACCAGCCGTCGGACGTGACCACGCGGCCGTGTGGTGTGACGTCCGTCGTCGCCTCGGGGACCGCTTCGTCCCTCACGTGCGGATCAGCTTCAGCACCTCGTCGCGACGGCGCTCCATCTGCTCCCGTGACAGCGCCTCGAGGTTGAGGCGGAGCAGCGGCTCGGTGTTCGAGGGGCGGACGTTGAAGTGCCAGTCGGGGAAGTCGACGGAGATCCCGTCGAGGTGCGTGACGACTCCTCCCTCGGCGGCGTACCGCTCCTTGAGCTCCTGGAGCTTGAGCGCGACGTCGGCGACCGGCGTGTTGATCTCCCCGGTGAGGAAGTACCGGCTCCGGTAGGGCTCGAGCAGCGCCGAGAGCTTCTTGCCGCTGCGCGAGAGCAGCTCCAGCACGAGCAGGAAGGGCACGACGCCCGTGTCGGCCTGTGAGAAGTCGCGGAAGTAGTAGTGCGCCGACACCTCGCCGGCGAAGATCGCGTCCTCCTTGCGCATGCGGTGCTTGATGAAGGCGTGACCGACCCGGTTCATGAGCGGCACGCCTCCGGCTTCCTCGATCGTCCGCGGCACCGCCCAGCTCGCGCGGACGTCGTAGATCACCCTCCCGCCGGGCTCGCGGGCGAGCATCGCCTCGGCGAGGAGCGCGGTCGCGAAGTCGCCGGGGACGAACTCTCCCGTGTCGTCGACGAAGAAGCAGCGATCGGCGTCACCGTCGTACGCGACGCCGACGTCCGCACCCTCTGCGCGCGTCCGCTCGACGACGAACGCGCGATTCTCGGGCAGCAGCGGGTTCGGCTCGTGGTTGGGGAACGATCCGTCGGGCTCGAAGTAGCAGGCGACGACGTCGACGTTCGGCAGCCGCTCGAGCACCGGCGGCAGCATGACGCCCGCCATGCCGTTCGCGGCGTCGACGACGACCTTCAGCGGGCCGACGGCGTCGACGTCGACGAACGAGAGCACCTTGTCGACGAAGCCCGGCCAGACGTCTTCCTGGCGCACCCCGCCGCGCTGCGTCACCGGCCCGAAGCCGGCCTCCGCGCGCCGGCGGATGTCGTCGAGCCCGGAGTCGCCGCCCACCGGCAGTGCGCCACGGCGGACGATCTTCATCCCCGTGTACTCCTTCGGGTTGTGCGAGGCGGTGACGCAGATGCCGCCCTCGAGCCCGAGCTCACCGACTGCGTAGTAGACCATCTCCGTCCCCACCATCCCGAGGTCGAGCACATCGGCGCCGCCGTCGGCGGCCCCGTCGATCACGGCCGCGGCCATGGCGGGCGCGGAGAGGCGCATGTCGCGACCGACGGCGATCACCCGGGGCTCGAAGTGCTCCACGTACGCGCGGCCGATCGCGTACGCGCCCTCCTCGTCGATCTCCGACCCGTGGAGGCCGCGCACGTCGTACGCCTTGAACACCTTCGGGTCGAGCACACGTCCATCGTACGGGGGGCGCAGCAGGCGCGGCGCAGTCGTCCGCGCGGGGGAGAGGGGCGTCCGTCGGTCGGCCCTCTCCCCCGCGCGGCTACGAGACGGTCAGCAGCGTCTCGACTTCTTCGTGAGCGTGACGGGCCCGCTCCCCGCCTGCTGCACGACGGCGGTGACGGTGAGCCTGCCGGTAAGCCCGTCCATGGTGAAGCGGGCGGTGTACGGCGCGCGCGCGTCGCTCGCCTGCTTCGTGCGTGCGCCGCCCTTCACGGCGAACCGGACACGCTGCGTCTTCGCGACGGACGACGGAGTGACCTCGGCGACGAGCGCCTTCTTGACGCACTTGACCGTGAGCACCGGCTCGCAGGAGCCGCTCGTCAACCCGACGGAGACGTTGTCCGCGTAGCCGTAGATCGCTCCACCCGACACCGGCCGCTGCGCGGTGAGCACGACCCGCAGCTGGCGGGTGCCTCTCGGCGCTGTGCGCTGGGCGGCACGCCGCAGTAACGTCGTCTCCGCGAGCGTCGCACCGCGAACCGCCGGGACAGCGACCTGCGCTAGCTTCGCCCCGTCCTCGGACAGGAGCTCGAGAGCGAGCTGGATGCTCGAGTCCGGGTTCCGCTTCAGCGAGCCGAGGTACCCGGACACACACGCCTTCACGCCACCGGCGTCGATCTCCGCTGCCGCCGAGCTGACGTCGATGGCTTGGCTGGCGACCGACCGCTGCAGGGGGTATCCGGCCCAGAGGAAGTTCTTGCCACCGCCGATCTGCGCGCTCACGGCCTTCGACGGGTAGTACGGGTGCGCACCGTACTGGGCCGCCACGAAACCGGCCTCCTTCTCCGGGACGGTCGACCACTCCCAGCCCGGCGGGATGAAGTTCACCGCTCCGACGTTCGCGATGTTCGTCTGACCAGGTCCTGCCTCACCTCCCGGGTTCTGCACGAGGTTCCCCTGCGGGAGCGCCGCGTATGCCACCGCGGCAAGCGCCGCGAGCCCGGCCACACAGGCAACCAAGGCGAGCGAACGGAGTCTCATCTCCACCTCCTGGAAGGGTCGCCGTACACCGCGCAGGAGCGCCGGGGCAGCCGACCGCGTTCGTGTCGTGCGAAGGGCGCTCAGCCGCCCAACGCAGCCCCAGTGGGTGCTGCCCTCCCCGTCATCGGAGGCCTCCGCGGTGTCGGGACAACCTATTCCATCGGGTGAAAATGTCAACAGCCGCGCTGGCACGGCGCGCGCTCGGTCAGGCCGTCGCTTCTTCGTCAGGCCGTCGCGGCCTCGGCCGCGGTCAGTGCGCCCCGGCCGCGTCGTCGATCAGCGCCCGACGGATCGCCTGCGACGACTCCTCGTCCGGCGACTCGGAGATCACGGTGGCCGGTCGCTCGAAGCGGCCGAGCGCCGCCCGCAGCGGCTCCGCGCGGAGCGTGCCCTCACCGTAGGGGAGATGGTGCTTCTCGTTGCGGTTGGCGAAGGCGATGTCCGAGAAGTGGACGTGGAAGGGCACGCCGTGCTCGAGGACGGCGTCGACCGTCGCGAGCGACTCCGCGAAGCGTTCGACCTCGAGGAAGGCTCCGTCGCTCGTCGCGTGCATGTGGGCGAAGTCGACGACCGGCCGCACCCATTCGACCTCGCTCGCGATCGCCACGCAGTCCTCGAGTGATCCGAGATCGCGAACGCGTCCCATCACCTCGACCCCGAACGGCACTGCTCGTCCCTTGCCCTCCAGGCGTTCGCGCAGGATGCCGAGCTGCTCCACGACCGATGCGATCGCGTCCCCGCGGGAGCGACCGAGGAGGAAGCCGGGGTGGAGGACGACGAGCTCGGCGCCGCACGCGGCGGCGATCCCGGCGGAGCGGTCGAGCGCGCCGACCGCGGACGACCACTTGCGCCCTGACGCCTCGAGGTGCCCCATGAAGCCGAACAGTGGCGCGTGAACGGACAAGGCGACGTCGTGCTCGCGGGCGAGCTCGCCGAGGCGCTCGGCCCACGGGTAGTCCATCCAGAAGCCGCCCTCGAAGTCGATCTCGCAGGCGGCGTACCCACGGTCGACGAGCAGCCGGACGGCCTCCTCGGCGGTCTCCCTCGAGGGCACGCGCGCCGGGCCGACGCGGATCCGTCCCATGCCCACGACTGTACTCCCCCTGCCGGGACGAGGGTCGCCGTCGCACCGCTCGCCGACGCGTCGGCGGAGACATCGCGGGCCGGCGGCCGGGGCACGAGATTGTCCTGCAAATCGCGGGAGTTCTGGGCTGGCGGGAGGGGCGTGTGCCGTCCGACGCCCTCCGTACCCTGCGCCGCATGGAGCAGCCGACGCGCATCGACCTTCTCGAGCTGGACATCGACCTCCGGCTCACCGACCTCTGGAGAGAGGCGGCCGACGTGACCGAGTGGAACCTCGACGTCGTCTCTGCCTTCATGCGTGCGTCCTACGGCAAGGGCTACTGCGACGCGCTCACCGAGGAGTCGCCGGGGATGCTCTGCCAGGAGCACGGCTACGACGTCCCCGACCGTCACCCGGGGCTCCGCGAGGCCGCACGGCGTGACGCGGCCTGAGGCCGTCACCGGTCCGTAAGCGGCGCGCGCCCCTCTCCCGTCTACACTGTCCGGGATGGCCGGGAAGGGGTCGCCAGCTCGTCTCGTGATCGCACTCTCGATCGCGGCTGTGCTCGCCGTGTTCCTGCTGTACACCTCGATCGCGGGTGGCGGGACGCCCTCGATCTCCCCGAGCGAGCTCCAGGGACGCACCGACGAGGTGGCTCTCGCCGGGCTGGTCGTCGGGCCGGTCACCGGTGACGCCCACGACGGCGGCCTCCGCTTCCGGCTCAAGGACATCGAGGGCGACGACCCGACCACGATCCCCGTCCTGTACACGGGATCGGTGCCCGATCTGTTCCGCGCCGACCGGCACATCGTCGTCGACGGAACGCTCGTGGACGGCACCTTCGTCGCGGTGCCCGGGACGATGATCACGAAGTGCCCCTCGAAGTACTCGGAACTCGAGCCCGAAGCGTAGGGTAGGAGCCCCGTGCCGGAGCTCGGGAGCGCAGCGCTTCTCGTCACGCTCGGCCTCGCCGTCTACGCCCTCGTCGCCGGGGCGGCCGCCGCCGTGACACGCCGCCGCCGCCTCGCGGCGTCGGCGCGCAACGCCCTCGTCGCGTCGTTCGCCTCGACAGCGGTCGCCGCGGGCGTGCTGCTCACGGGATTCCTCCGCAACGACTTCTCGCTCGCGTACGTGACGGCGACCTCGAGTCGGGAGCTGCCGATCCCGTACAAGATCTCCGCCTTCTGGGGCGGGCAGGAGGGGTCGCTCCTCCTCTGGCTCCTCGTGCTGACCGGGTATGCCGCACTCGTCGTGCGCGCGAACCGCCGTCGGGCGGCCGACCTCATGCTCTGGGTGACCCCGGTGCTCGGCGGAGTCGTGGTCGGCTTCTCGTGGCTGCTCGTCGCCGTGTCGAGCCCGTTCGAGACGATCCCGGCGCCGCCCGACGGCCGCGGACTCAACCCGAGCCTCCAGAACCCGTACATGGTGAGCCATCCGGTGCTCCTCTACATCGGCTACGTCGGTCTGGCAGTGCCGTGGGCGTTCGCGATGGGATCCCTGCTCTCCGGCCGCACGGACGAGCGATGGATCGTCGCCACGCGCCGCTGGACGCTCGCCGCCTGGACCGCGCTCGGCCTCGGCCAGCTGCTCGGGGCGCACTGGGCGTACGTCGAGGTCGGTTGGGGCGGGTACTACGCGTGGGACCCCGTCGAGAACGCGGCGCTCATGCCGTGGCTCGCCGCCACCGCCTTCCTGCACTCCGTGATGATCCAGGAGAAGCGGGGGATGCTCCGGGTGTGGAACATGGTGCTCGTCTCGCTCGCGTTCTGCCTCTCGCTCTTCGGCACGTTCCTCACGCGGTCCGGCGTCGTGAACTCGATCCACTCGTTCACGCAGAGCTCGATCGGAGCGTGGTTCCTCGCCTTCATCATCGTCGCCGTCGCCTTCTCGCTCGCCCTCATCCTCTGGCGCCTGCCCGCCCTCCGTTCCCGGACGCGCCTCGAGTCGCTCGTCTCCCGCGAGGCGACCTTCCTCTACAACAACCTGCTGCTCGTCGCGCTCTGCCTGACCATCCTCTGGGGCGTGCTGTGGCCGATCGTCACCGAGGCCGTGCGCGGGGAGTCGGTCGTCGTCGGCCGTCCCTACTACGACTTCTTCCTGCGCATCTTCGGGCTGCCGCTCCTCCTGCTGATGGGGATCGCGCCGCTCATCGCCTGGCGCCGGGCGTCGCTGCGCAGCCTCGGCAGGGCGTTCAGCGTCCCCGCTGCGGTCGCCGGCGTCACCGGTGTCGTGCTCCTCGTGCTCGGGGCCGGGTCGTCGATACCCGGCCTCGTCGCGTATACGTTCTCGTCCTTCGTGATCGCCGCGATCGTGATCGAGTTCTGGCGCGGCACGGTCGCCCGCCGGGCGCTCTCGGGGGAGTCCGTCCCCGTGGCGCTCTCCTCGCTCGTCAGGCGGAATCGCCGCCGCTACGGCGGCTACGTCGTGCACGTCTCGATCGTGCTGCTCGCGATCGGGGTCGCCGGCTCGAGTGCCTACGACCTCTCCGTCGAGGGCCGTCTCGCGCAGGGTGAGACGCTCCGCGCCGGTGACTACGACCTCACGTACGCGAAGCTCGTCGAGCGCGAGGCGAGCAACGCGACCGAGGTCCGCGCCCTGCTGGCGGTCGAGCGCGGCGGCTCGTCTCTCGGGACGGTGGAGGCGGGGAAGAACGCGTACAGCGTCGAGCAGCAGGTGTCCAACGAGGTCGGCATCCGCACCGACTACCTCCGCGCCGAGGACCTGTTCGTGATCGCCGAGCAGGTGAACGACGACGGGAGCGTCTACTTCCGCGTCTTCGTGAAGCCTCTCGTCAACCTGATCTGGCTGGCGGGGGTCGTGTTCCTCGCCGGCTCCCTGATCGCGCTCTGGCCGGACGCGCGGGAGGAGCGGCGCCTCGCGACCCGCTATGCAGAGGCGGGGGCGCCGGCCGGCGCGTCGCCGACTCCGTGACCGCCGCCCTGGTGCTCGCGGCCCTCCTGGCCGTCGCGTGCGTGGTGATCGTGGCGCTGCCCTTCCTCCGCGAGCCCACGCCGACGGCAGACCGCATGGACGACCTCGATCCGCTCGTGCGGAACCGCCTCGAGCTCGCGGAGCGGAGAGACCGGGCACTCGAGGCGCTCCGGGAGCTCGAAGCCGATCACCGCGCCGGGCGCGTCGACGACGGCGACTACCGCGCTGCGGTCGGGAGCCTTCGTCGGGAGGCGGCCGAGGCGCTGCGAGCGCTCGAC
Source organism: Gaiella sp. (assembly GCF_057140465.1). Classification (NCBI taxonomy): domain Bacteria; kingdom Bacillati; phylum Actinomycetota; class Thermoleophilia; order Gaiellales; family Gaiellaceae; genus Gaiella; species Gaiella sp. Next base: position 51,686 of record NZ_DBNHWK010000022.1, on the reverse strand, counting down.
GCCGCGCAGGAACAGCCGCGGCGTCGGTGAACATCACCTCCAATGGGCCGTCGCTCAGCGGTCGCCGTTCTCCTCGTGCTCGTGCTCGTGCTCGTCTCGCCGGCCGCGAGTGACCCAGGGTCGGAGAAGGAGCAGGTCGATGCCCGTATCGGTGACCTGCGCGACCGGATCGCCGACGCCGACGCCGCGACGGGTGTGCTCACCTCCGAGCTCTCGGCGATCGCGGCCCGCGTGCGCACCGCGCAGGCGGCAGTCGCAGCAGGGCAGGCGGAGCTGACGGCGATCGAGCTCCGTCTGGCCGACCAGCGCGTCCGCCGTCAGCGCCTCGATCGTCGCGTCGCCGCCCTCGCGACACGCCTCGGGCACCTCCGACAGGAGGAGGCGACGTCCGTCGCGCGACTCGAGCGGCGTGTGCGCGAGATCTACATGGCCGACGATCCGGACCCGGTCGCGTTCGTGATCGGCGCGGCATCGTTCGGTGACCTGATCGACACGATCGAGCTGCTCGACCGCATCGGACGGCAGGACGAACGGATCGTCAACGCCGTCCGACGCTCGCGCGAGCGGATCGCGACGGCAACGCGCGAGGCCCGTGAGGCGCGGGTCGAGGCGCGAAGGGTGGAGTCGGAGATCGCGAGGCGCGTCGTCGAGAAGCGGGTCGTGCGCGACCGCCTCGTCGCGAGCCGCGACACGCTCGCGGCGGCGGAGAGCGAGAAGGAGCTGAAGCTCGGGTCGCTCCGCCAGGAGAAGGCCGAGTACGTCGAGGAGGTGGAGTCGCTCGAGGCCGAGAGCGCCGCGCTGGCAGCCCAGATCCGTGCAGCCCAGGAGCAGGCTGCGGCGGCCGCGTCGAGCGCGGAGACAGGCCCCGCTCCGGCGCCGAGCCCGGGCGGGCTCGCCTGGCCGGTGAGCGGCCCCGTGACGAGCGGGTTCGGCCCCCGGTGGGGCCGGATGCACGAGGGGATCGACATCATGGTCTCCACCGGGACGCCCGTTCGCGCATCGGCTGCCGGAACGGTGATCTACGCGGGCTGGCTCGGCGGCTACGGACTGCTCGTCGTCGTCGATCACGGCGGCGGGCTCTCGACCGCGTACGCGCACAACTCGTCCCTTGCGAGCGGCGTCGGCACCGTCGTCGCGCAGGGCGACGTGATCTCGTACAGCGGAAACACGGGGAACTCGACCGGCCCACACGTCCACTTCGAGGTGCGCGTCAACGGCAGTGCGGTCGATCCGATGGGCTATCTGTAGCGCCCGTCGCCGCCGCGGCGCACCTGGGTCTCAGGCGGCCAGCTCCGACGACGTGCCGCCGTCGTCGATGCCGAGCTCGAGCTCGTCGGTGACCACCAGGTGGAGGTCCGGGAGTGCGCGCCATCGCTCGTCGAGGCCGAGGCCGTACCCAGCGAACAGCTCGTCGGGCACCGTGAAGCCGATCCACCGCAGCGGCACGTCGTCCACGAGCCGTCGGTACGGGCGGTCGAGGAGCGTGACAGCGGACAGGCTCGCCGGGCCGCGCAGGGACAACGTGCGGACGAGGAAGCCGAGCGTGAGCCCGGTGTCGACGACGTCCTCGACGATCACGACATGGCGGCCTGCGACCGGCAGGTCGAGGTCCTTGAGGAGGCGGACGGCGTCGCCCGCGCCACCGAGGTACGGCGCGAGCTCGATCACGTCGAGCTCGTGCGGGATCGGCAGGGAGCGCGACAGGTCGGCGAGGAACACGGCGCTCGACTTCAGCGGCGCGATCAGGATCGGATTCAGGCCTGCGAGCTCGGTGGCCAGCTCGGCGCCGAGCTCGGCGACCCGGTCGCCGATCGCCTGCCGCGAGAGGTAGACGTCTCCGATCGGGTGGCCCTGGGCGCGCAGCGGGTCGACCGCGGACATCAGGAGACCTCCTTCGGGATTGGCGCGTCCGTCGTCACGAGGCGAGCCGCAGCCGGTGCCGCTGCGCGAGGCGTTCGATGTCGCGCCGGTAGAAGAGCTTCACCTTGACGTCCGGGTAGAGGCGCCGCACCTCGCGCAGCTTCCGGTTCTTGCGCGTCACGAGCGACTGCTTCATCACCGTCACCTCCACGTACAGCTCCTGATCGGGGAGGTAGAAGTCCGGAGTGAACGCCCGTGTGACGCGGCCGTCCGGTGCGCGCTCGAGCACGAACGAGCGCGGCTCGTACGCCCACGGGACCCCGTAGAAGTCGAGGATCTTGGCGCACTCCAGCTCGATCTGGTTCGCGAAGCGGGGTGCATCTACGCCGCGGTAGGCGCGGAAGAAGAGCGTGTCCGCTGGGTCGGACGCCACCGCGGCAACGGTAGCGGGGCGCCCGGACGACCTCGCTCGGGTCGCGAAGCCCCCTCGAATCGGGAGGCCTCCGGCTCGTAGACTGCACGTATGACACCGTCGTCGACGTTCCGCATCGCGCACCTCTCCGATCTGCACTGCGGGGGCCCGTACTTCGAGCCGAACCTGCTCGTGCGGGCGATCAGCGAGATCAACGACCTCGCTCCGGACGTCGTCGTGTGCACCGGCGACCTGACAACGCTCGGCTTCCGCCACGAGTACCAGACGGCACGCGAGTACCTCGACCGGCTCGCCTGCGAGCACCTCGTCGTCGTCCCGGGGAACCACGACTCACGGAACGTGGGCTACGTGCACTTCGAGGAGCTGTTCGGGCCCCGGAACTCGGTCCTGCGCAACGGCGACGTCGCGATCGTCGCCGTCGACTCGACCGAGCCCGACCTCGATCACGGGCAGATCGGGCGCGGGCGCTACCCGTGGATCGAGCAGGAGTTCACGGCGGAGCCTGCGACGCTGAAGATCTTCGTGCTCCACCACCACCTGCTGCCCGTCCCGGGGACGGGTCGGGAGCGGAACGTCGTGTACGACGCGGGTGACGCGATCGAGTGCCTCCTGCGCTCCGGCGTGCACCTCGTCCTCTCCGGGCACAAGCACGTCCCGTACGCCTGGCGGCTCGAGAACCTCTTCGTCGTCAACACCGGCACGGTGTCGTCCCTGCGTCTCCGCGGCAACACGCGGCCCTGTTACAACCTGATCGAGGTCTCCGGCAGCCACGTCGACATCTGGCGCAAGCACCCGTTCCACGGGCAGGAGAAGATCATCCAGTTCTCCGTCGACACCTTCGAGTACGAGAAGTACACGGGTCGCATCGAGCGCGAGGTGTCGTCACGGTGAGGCGGCTGCTCGCGCTGATCGACGGCGAGCACTACGCCCCCGTCGTGCGCGACGCGCTGGCAGCCCTCGACGGTGACGTGGTCGGCGCCGTCCTCGTCGGCGGCACCGAGAAGCTCCGCGGCGGGGAGGCCTACGGGGTGCCTCTGCGCGAGAGCGTGGAGGGGGCGATCGAGGAACTGCGACCCGACGCCGTGGTCGACCTGTCGGACGAGCCGGTCCTCGGCCCCGTGGAGCGGTTCCGGCTCGCGAGCCGCGTGCTCGCACTCGGCGTCCCCTACGAAGGCGCCGACTTCCGCCTCGCGCCTCCGGAGTTCGCGCCGGTCGACGTGCCGTCGCTCGCCGTCGTCGGCACCGGGAAGCGGGTCGGCAAGACCGCCGTCACGGGGTACCTCGCCCGGCGGCTGGCGCTGCGGAGACGCGTCGTCGTCGTGGCGATGGGTCGAGGGGGCCCGGCCGAGCCCGAGGTCGTCACCGTCGCGCCGACGGTGGAGGCGCTCGTCACGCTCTCCCGCGACGGACGACACGCGGCGTCCGACCACCTCGAGACGGCGGCGCTCGCGGGTGTCGAGACCGTCGGCTGCCGGCGCTGCGGTGGCGGGCTCGCCGGCGCCGTTGCGACGTCGAACGTCGTCGAGGGCGCGGCGGTCGCGACGGCGCTCGGGCCGGACCTGCTCATCTTCGACGGATCGGGTGCGGCTCTGCCGCCCGTCGCGGCCGAGCGGCGCGTGCTGGTCGTCGGGGCGCACCAGGATCCCCGCGTCGCCACCGGCTACCTGAACGCGTACCGCGTGCTGCTGGCCGACCTCGTGGTCGTCACGATGGCCGAGGAGGACACTGCCCACGCCGAGCTCGCGACCGACCTGCGCGCACTCGTCCGGCGCGGGGCGCCGGTCATCCGCACCGTTCTCCGGCCGCATCCGGCCGAGCCCGTCGCCGGTGAGCGCGTCGCCTATTTCGGGACCGCCCCGGCGTCGCACCACGACCGCATCGCGATGGAGCTCGGTGACGTCCACGGCGCCCACGTCGTCCACGTCTCCGGGGCCCTCGCCGACCGCGCGCGCCTGCGGTCGGAGCTCGTGGACGTCGACGCGGAGACCTTCGTCGTCGAGCTCAAGGCCGCCGCTATCGACGTCGTCGCCGAGGAGGCGATGCGACGAGGGGCGAGGGTCGTGCTCGCGGCGAACGACGTCGTCCCGCTCGCGGGCGAGCCCGATCTCGAGGCGGCGCTCGAGCGGCTGGCCGGGGAGGCCCTCGGCGCTGCGTCGACCGGGGTGACGCCGTGACCGGCTCCCGCACCCTCTGGCGGGCGACGCATGCGCTGGTGGATACTCGCGTCGTGCGTGGGGCATCGGCGGAGGGCACGGCGTGAGCGACCGTCGCTACCTGGCGCCGCTGCCGCTCGGCGGCGAGGACGGCGCGCCGTGGTCGAAAGGGCTGATGGCAAGGGCGCTGGCCGCGACCGGTCTCTCGATGACGAGGGCGTACGAGCTCGCGCGCCGCGCGGACGCCGATCTTCGCGACTCCGGCCTCGACCGGCTCGACCTCGATCGCCTCGCCGACCTCGCGAGCGACGTGCTCGGCGAGGAGGAGGGGCCGCGGACGATTCGCCGCCTGCGGCGGCTCGAGGCGCTGCAGGAGCTCGACATCCCGATCGTCGTGCTCGTCGGCGGGGCGACGGGTACCGGGAAGTCCACGATCGCCACCGAGGTCGCGCATCGGCTGGGGATCACCCGCCTCGCATCGACCGACTTCATCCGACAGACGATGCGCGCGTTCTTCTCCCGGGAGCTCATGCCCTCCGTCCACTACTCGAGCTTCGAGGCCGGGCTGGGGCTGACGAAGGCGGAGGAGGACGAAGCGGGCGACCCGATGCTGCTCGGCTTCCTCGAGCAGACGCGTCGCGTGCTCGTCGGGGTCGAGGCCGCGGTCGACCGGTCGTTGACGGAGCGCTGGTCGATGGTGCTCGAGGGCGTGCACCTCGTGCCCGGGATGATCCGAACCGATCGGGAGAACGCCCTCGTCGTGCACTGCGTGATCGCGATCTCCGACGAGACCGTGCATCGGAGCCACTTCTGGGTGCGCGACGGTGCCACCGAGGGCCTCCGGCCGCTCGACAAGTACCTCGAGGGCCTACCGGAGATCCGCGCGATCCAGGACGCCGTCGTTGCCCGGGCCGAGCGGGCCGACGTGCCGGTGATCGAGAACACCGGTCTCGACGCCTCCGTCGGGGCGATCCTCGACCTCGTGCTCACGCGGGCCGATCAGCTGGCGCGAGCCGAGCGGCCGTCCGCGGCGAGCCGCGGGTAGACTCGGCACGTGGTCACGAAGGACGACGTCATCGAGGCCCTGCACGGGGTCGAGGATCCCGAGCTCGGGATGGACATCGTCGAGCTCGGCCTCTTCTACGACGCCGAGATCGAGGGCGAGCACGTGAAGGTCGTCCACTCGCTGACGTCGATGGGGTGCCCGGCGGGGCCGATGATCCAGGAGGGCATCCACGATGCGGTCGCCGCGCTTCCCGGTGTGGAGGAGGTCGAGGTCGAGCTGACGTTCGACCCGCCGTGGACGCCGGACCGCATGTCGGACGACGCGAAGTTCATCCTCGGCTTCGGCTGAGCCGCCCGACGCCACCGCGATCCTACGGCGGCCCGCGCGGCACGCCGGCCACTCACGTCGGAGCGGCTCCTCGGACGACCGAGCCCTCGGGGCGACGGGCGACGACGAGGCCGGCGCGCCATCCGGGGGCGCGACCGCCCGACGGCGGCGTGACCTCCTCCACGGGGAGGCCGCAGCGCTCGACCAGCCACGCGATCACCGAGTTCGAGTTCCACATCTCGCCGGCGCCGAGCTCGTCGCGCCCCCAGGTCGGCGTGGGGACGGACGGCACGAGCTGGAGCAGGCGCTGCGCCGTCGGCGCGTCACCGGTCAGCCGCCGGGGGCTCTCGACGGCCTCCACGACGTCCGGGATCACGCCGTCGCGCCAGCAGCGCAGCTCGTAGCGGAAGAGTCGCAGCCGCCCGGCCCAGCGCGCCCCGACGGCGCCGACCGAGACGACGCCGCGCTCGGACGGGTGACGGCGCGCGGCGGGCGCCTGCTCGACCACGAAGCGGCCGTCCCCGTCGTCGACGACGAGGGCGGAGTGGTAGAGGTCGAGCGGCTGCCTGCGCTCGAGGCGTGCGACCGCCGCCTCGAAGACACGACCGTTCACGCGCACCGAGTGGCCGCCGGCGCCGAGCGGGAGCCAGTAGAGGTCGACCCCGGGCCCATGCCCCTCCGGTGTCGTCATCGCCGGCGAGGTCGGGGCCGGGCGATCACCCCGGGATCGCGAGCACGATCTTGCCGAGCTGCTCTCCGGCTTCGAGCCGTTCCTGGGCTGCGCGCGCCTCGGCGAGCGGATAGACGCTGTCGATGTGGACACGGGCACGGCCCGAGCGCACGAGCTCGTAGGCGCCGAGGAAGTCCTCCCGCGTCCCCATCGTCGAGCCGAGCACGGTGAGCTGCTTCCACCAGAAGCGATGGAGCTGGGCGGGCGGGTTCGGCCCCGAGGTCGCACCGCACACGACGACACGCCCCGCGGGGCGCACGGCGGCCAGCGACCTCGCCCACGTCGCCTCTCCCACGGACTCGATCACGATCTCGACGCCCGCGCCCGTCGCCTCCTTGACGGCCGCGACGACGTCGCCCGTGTCGTGGTTGACGACGACGTCCGCGCCCCACTCGCGGGCGCGCTCCAGCTTGTCGTCGCTCCCGGACGTCACGATCGTCTGCACGCCGAGCGCCCGGCAGATCTCGAACGCGGCCGTGCCGACGCCGCCGCCGATGCCCCAGATCAGGGCCCATTCGCCCGCCCGCGCCTGCGCCCGTGTCACGAGCATCCGGTAGGCGGTCTCGTAGACGAGCGGGAAGGCCGCCGCGACCTCGAACGACAGCCCGTCGTCGAGGGGGAAGACCTGCGTCGCCTCGATCGCGACCAGCTCCGCGTGCGTCCCGTCCCCGTGCTCGCCGAAGATCCCGATCAGGGGGCCCTTCTCGATGCCCGGGTTGATCACGACGCGGTCGCCGACGGAGAGGCCCTCCACACCGTCCCCGAGCGCCTCCACCACGCCGGCCCCGTCGGAGCCGAAGATGTGCGGCTTCGGTGCGGACGGGAGGCCCTTGCGCACCCACACGTCGAGATGGTTGAGCGACGCGGCGTGCATCCTGATCAGCACCTGCCCGGGGCCGGGCTCGGGGTCGGGTGCGTCCTCGTAGAGGAGGACGTCGAGCCCGCCGTCCTCGTGGTTGCGGATGGCCTTCATGGCAGCATCCTCTCATGACGAGTGACCACCTCGCGCAGCTCGCCGCAGAGGTCGGACTCGACGTCGTCGGTGCGGCGCCGGCGGCGCCGTACGAGGCGACCGAGCGGCACATCGTCGACCGCCGGGCCCGCGGGCTCTTCGGCGGCATGCGCTTCACGATGGCGATCCCCGAGACCTCGTGTCATCCGGAGACGCTGTTCGACGGGGCGAGGACGGTCGTCTCCGCCGCCCTCTGCTACTACGAGCCGGGGCCGGAGGCTCGGCCGGGCGAGGGACGCCTTCCCCGCTACGCCTGGCGTGACCACTATGCGGCGCTCCGAGCGCGCCTCGACGAGCTCGGGAGGCGTCTCGGAGGCCAGTACCGCGTGCTCGTCGACGACAACAGGCACGTCGACCGCGAGGGCGCCGCGCGCTCCGGCGTCGGCTTCTACGGCAAGAACACGATGCTCATCACGCGGACGCACGGCTCGTGGGTCGTCCTCGGGACGCTCGTCACCGACGTCGAGATCGATCCGACGCCGCCCCTCGACCTCGACTGCGGTCAGTGTCGTCTCTGCATCGACGCCTGCCCGACCGGGGCGCTCGACGTCCCCGGGGAGCTCGATGCGACCCGGTGCCTCTCCTACTGGACGCAGGCGCCGCTCCCGGTGCCCGAGCCGTACCGCGAGGAGCTCGGGTCGATGGTGTACGGGTGCGACGTCTGCCAGGACGTGTGCCCCTGGAACCGGGGAATCGAGAAGCGGCGCGGCGGTGCCGCGGTCGATGACGGCGGTGAGCCCGTCGTCTCGCTCTCGGAGTGGCTGGAAGCGGACGGCGACGAGCTCCTCCGGCGCTACGAGCGGCTCTTCGTGCCGCGGAGGGACCCACGCTGGCTCCGCCGCAACGCGCTCGTCGCCCTCGGGAACGCGGGTGACCCGGCGCACGGGCCGGTGGCCGAGCGCTACCTCGACGGCGACGACGAGCTGCTTCGCGAGACCGCCGCGTGGGCGCTCGCCAGGATCGCCGATCGGGCCGAGGAGCCGATCGGGTAGGGCGCGGTCTCGACGGCGCGCCGCACGATGCCCGCGCCGTCCACGGGTGCCGAACCGGCCTGCCGTGACGGCAGCGCGACCGGCGTCGTGCCGTCGGGTCGTGCTGCTACGGATTCGCCCGTGGACGACCGCCTCGCCGTGCTCACGCACGAGCTCCGGAGCCCGGTCGCGGCGCTCGTCGCGATCGCCGACGCGTTCGCCGCCACCGAGCGGCGGCTGGCCGCCGCCGACGCGACGCGCCTGCTCGAGCTCGCGGTCGCGGCGTGCCGCAGCATCGACCGGCTCGTCACCGACGAGGACGCGTTCTCGGTCGTCCGCCGGCGCGTCGAGCTGGCACCGCTCCTCGAGGAGGTCGCCGCCGGACGCGCCGACGTCCAGGTCGATCCCGGGCTGACCGTCTCCGCGGATCCCGTTCGCCTCCGGCAGGCGATCGGGAACCTCCTCGAGAACGCGCTCCGTCACGGCGACACGGTGCGCCTCGCGGCGCGCTCACGTGGTCGGACCGTCGCGATCTCCGTCGGCGACGACGGCCCCGGCATCCCCGACGACGTGGACGTGTTCGCCCCCGGGGTGAGCGGCGACGGCTCGACGGGCTACGGTCTCCCGATCGTGCGCACGATCGCCGCGCGCCACGGTGGGCACGTCGAGCTCGAGTCGACCCCCGGGGAGGGGGCCACCTTCACGCTCGTCCTGCCGTCCGGCGCCGACTGACGCCGAGCTCCTTCTGGAGCTCGCGCGCCCGGCGGGCGATCGTCGACCGCATCGACGCCGGCTCGAGCACCACCGACTCGCCGCGGTCGGCGAGCACCTCGGAGATCAGCCACTCCTCGGTCTTGAACGGCAACTCCGAGACGGCCGAGCGGTCGGTGAGCTGGCGCGCGCCCCGCTCGATCTTCCAGCGCGCGATCGCCGGTGAGTGCCAGACGACGGCGACGTGTGGCTCGAAGAGGTAGTTCGGGTCGAAGCCCTCGCGCGGCTCGAAGCGCTCGTCGGTGACCCGCGCGGAGCGCATCCGGTCGAGCCGGTACGTCCGTGGGCCGTCCACGGTCCGATCCCACGTGTGCACACGCCAGACGGGCAGCTCCCGCTCGAACGAGTACGGCTCGACGAGACGGGTCGTGGGGGCCTCGTCGCCCTCCTTGAGGTACTCGATCTCCACCAGTCGCCGCTTGTCGGCCCCGCGCGAGAGCGTGCGCACGAGAGCCTCCTCGTCACCGGAGACGCGAGGCTCCGGTGTCTGGGCGAGCTCGAACTGGCCGAACGTCTCCTCGAGCTTGCGGCGCACACGTTGCAGCGGCGTGTGCGCCTCGGCTGCGATCGTCGGGCCCACGTACTCGATCGCCAACCGGATCGCGCGGGCCTCGAGCGGCGTCAGCTTCGGCGGCTTCCGGAAGACGTCGCCGTAGAGCTCCTTGTCGACCCGGACGGTGCCGGCCTCCTCGTTCACCTCCGCGTAGACCGTGTAGCACCCGCCGCCGAAGTTGACGAGGTTCAGCAGCGAGAGGTGCTCCTGCAGCTCGTCCCGTGGGATCGAGAATCGCTCCGCGAGATCATCGGCGGCGAGCGTTGCGTCGCGCCCGTCGCCGCACGCGGCGAGGAGGTGCGCGAGCAGCGACTGCAGCACGCCGAAGCGTTCCGGTGCGACCGGTCCGGCGGGCCGCTCGATGCCCGTCCCGCCGATCGCGACGCGACGTGCCCGGGCGAGCGGCGGTGACGCTTCCTCGTGTCGGGTTCGAAGCCGGGCGAGTGCCTCCGCCACGGCGTCCCGGAGCTCCGGCGGGTCGAGCGGGATCGCGCGGCCGTTCTGCCGCAGGATCCAGCCGACGAGCGGCTCGAGCTGGGCGACGTCGGTCGTGAAGACGCCGTCCTCGAGCACACCTGCGTCCGCGAGCGTGCGGTGGACCCACCACGCGGTGTCGCCCTGGACACCGATGCGCGCCTGCAGCGTCGCCTCGCCGATCTGCCACGGGCGCTGGACGCGGTGGGCCTCGACGTCGAAGTCCGCGGGGAGGCGGAAGTCCCGCTCGCGGCGCGTCGCGAAGCGGATGTCGGACCGGATCCGCGACACGCGGAAGGTGCGCGTCGCGTCGCGGTCGAGGTCGTGACCGATCACGTACCAGACCCCCTCGTCCAGTCGGAGCGCGTAGGGGTTGAGGCGCCGTTCGGTCTCCCGCTCGCGGTTCGGCGACCAGTAGCGGAACGTGATCGTGCGCTGCTTGGAGATCGCCGACTCGAGCTTGGAGAGGCGGCCGGCGAGCTCGGGCGAGTAGTCGGGGACGTTGACGCGGACACGCTCGGCCGTCGCCGTCTGCGGGGCAGGAAAGCCGGGGCGGCCGAGAGCGAGGTTCTGCAGCGCGAGGCGCAGCGGCTCGGCGTAGGCGAACTGCCCCTCGAGGTAGTAGAGCGCCGTCTGGAGGGCGGCGAGCTCGTCGTCGTCGAGCTCGAGGCGGTCGAGGAAGTAGTGCTCCGACCGGAGGGTGTACAGCTCCTCGCCCGTGAACTCGTCGCGCTGTGAGTGGAGGGGGACGCCGAGCGCCGTCAGCTCGGCGCGATCGGAGTAGAAGCGGCGGGCGAACGCTTCGTCCGACATCTCCGAGTAGCCCTCGACGTTCCCCTTCACGTCCCGTGCCGTGAGCGGCCTGCGCTCCGCCATCAGGAACGCGACGAGCGAGAGTTGGCGGATCAGCTTGTCGGCGTCGTGCGACACTTCCGCGAGCCTAGTCGATCGCCGCCGGATCGTCCGTCGCAGGCGACGTCGGCCGGACGGGGGCGGGTGGCGCGTTCGTGATCTACGCGGCCGCGACGGCCTTGGCGGCCGGGCGCTCGAGGTGCTGGTGGGACGGGCAGTAGTCGCGGCCGGGGAGCGGCGTCCGCTGGCACGCCTTCCCCTTGCGCGTGGTCGCCTTGCAGCGGGCGATGCCCCCGTCGAACACGCCCGCCTCCACCTGTGCCTCGATGAAGGAGACGGCGGCCCCGACGCCCTCGTGGACGGCCCACGCGACCTGTCCCTGTGCCGTGATCGGGAAGTACCGGCGGATGTCCTGGAACAGGGCGCGATCCGGGCGCGCGAAGTAGTGCGGGTCGGCGGCGAGCCTCGCGACCGTCTGCTCGCACTCCCGGAGGACGGTGCGACGATAGGCGAGCCGCGTCTGCGAATCGGCGTACGGGTCGATGAGATCCTTCACCGAGCGGTAAATCGCTCGTGAGTACTGATACATGCAGGCTTGTAGCTGTGCGATGTGCTCGTCCATCTCGTCTGATCGCACTCCTCGCGAGAACCGTAGATTCAAAGCGGCATCAAGGTGCCGAAATCGCACTCCGAGGACACAGTCTACCGCCTTCCGGCCCGTGTCACAAGCATCGCACAATCGTTGTCTTCCGAGACGATGTGCTATCCCGCAATGCGCTGCACACGCGCGGATTTCGAGACCGCTCGCGCACGCTGCAGGACGCTCCTCGCCTCGGGCTCGCTCGGGAAGCGCCCCGCGAACACCATCCAGTAGCCGGGCTGGAGGCTCGGGAAGCGCGAGGAGTCGATGATCCCGACGCCCTCGAGTCCCTTCGCGCGGGCGTCTCTCGTCGCCTGGACGGCGACGGCACGGCCCTGCACCTTCGGAACGGAGAGGAGGACGACCGTCCAGCCCGCGGTGTCGGGGGGCCACACGGCCGGTGCCGCCTCGGACGGCTCCGTCGGGGTGGCGACGGCGACGCTGCCCCCGGTCGCGGTGACGACGGTCAGCGAGGGCGCCGACTCGCTCGTCGCCCAGACTGCGAGTGCAGCGCCTGCGATCGCAACCGCGCCGAGCGCGGCCAGCGGAAGCAGCACCTGGCGCGGCTCGACGGGAAGCGCTCCGAACCGTCCCGGCCCGGGCAGCCGGAGGCCGCACCCGAGGCAGTACTCCTGGCCCTGCGCGAGCGCGGTGCCGCAGCGCGGGCAGCCCGTCGCGGCGGTCGTCACTCCGCTGCCGCCTCCGCCTCCGACGGGGCCTCGCCGGACTCCTCGACCAGGCGTCCGCAGCTCGGGCAGTAGCGCGCCCCGATCAGCATCGGCGCCCCGCAGGCGCAGATCGTCCCCGGGCGGCGTCGCAGCCCGCGGGCGCCGGCGAGTATCGCGTCGATCTCGGACACGCGCGCTTCGATCGCGACGAGCTCCGCGCACCGCTCGAGCACGAGCTCCTCGTTGAAGTGGTCGCGGCGGTACATCTCGAGCGTGAGGCCGCCGAGGTCGCGCAGCCGCTCCTCGCGCAGGAGGAGGAGCGCGCGGCGCTCACGGCGCAGGTCGGACGACGTGGGCCCGCGCGGCCCCTTCGTGAACACGCCCATCGAGGGGAGGATAGACACCGCGGCCGCGGGCGAGCCGCGCCGCCGATCGGCGTCGACGTCGGCCGCCGGGCTCAGAGGTTGACGACGACCAGGCGCTCCTCGGTCATCTCGCGCACCGCCCAGGCCGGGCCTTCCTTCGTGTTGCCCGAGTCCTTGACGCCGCCGTACGGCATCTGGTCGGCGCGGAACGTCGGCGCCTCGTTCACGGTCACGCCCCCGAACTCGAGCTCGGCGCCGGCCCTGAGCGCGGTTCGCAGCTCGCGCGTGAAGATCCCGGCCTGGAGCCCGTAGCGCGTGCCGTTCGCGAGCGCGATCGCCTCGTCGAGCGTGTCGTACGGCTGGAGCGTGCAGACCGGGCCGAAGGCCTCGTCGCACGCGAGCTGGGTGTCGGCCGGCGGGGACTCGACGACGGTCGGGCGCAGCAGCTCCCCGGCGAGCGTGCCGCCCATGAGCAGCGTCCCCCCACGGGCGACCGCCTCCTCGACCCAGGCGAGCACGCGGTCTCGCTCGTCGCGCGAGATGAGCGGGCCGACGTCGGTCTCCTCGTCGGCCGGGTCGCCGACGCGGAGCGCGTCGACCCGGGGCAGGAACGCAGCCTTGAACGCCTCGTAGGCGTCGCGCTGGACGTAGATCCGCTGCACGGAGATGCAGCTCTGCCCGGCGAACGAGAACGCGTGCGCGGCGCAGCGGGCGGCCGCGTCGTCGACGTCGGCATCCGCCTCGACGATCACGGGCGTCGCGTTCCCGAGCTCGAGGCCGACCTTCTTCCGCGGCGCGCGCTCGCGGAGCTTCCAGCCGACGGCGCCCGATCCGGTAAACGTGATCAAGCGCACGCGCTCGTCCTCGACGAGGACGTCCCCGATCTCGGCGGACGACCCGACGACGACGTTGAGCCAGCCCGGCGGCAGCCCCGCGTCGGCCTCGAGCTCCGCGAGGAAGAGCGCCGAGAGCGGCGTCTGCGAGGCCGGCTTGAGGACGACCGCGCACCCGGCGGCGAGCGCGGGCGCGATCTTGTGCGCGACGAGGTTGAGCGGGAAGTTGAACGGGGAGATCGCTCCGACGACGCCGATCGGGACACGGAGCGTGATCGCCATCTTCCCGTCCCCGGCCTGGGAGGCGTCCATCGGCACGACCTGCCCGGCGAGCGTCCTCGCCTCGACGGCGGCCATCGTGTACGTCGACATCGCGCGTGCGACCTCGACACGGGCCGCCTTCATCGGCTTCGCGGCCTCGGCGCTGATCACCCTGGCCGCCTCGTCGGCCCGGCGCCCGAGCGCTCCGGCGACACGGACGAGGATCTCGGCCCGCTTGTGCGCGGGCAGCGGCTCGCGCATCGCCCGCTCCGCCGCGTCGACGGCGCGGCGTGTCTCGTCTGCGCCCCCTCGCGCCACCCGGCCGACGAGGGAGTCGTCGTACGGCGAGCGCACCTCGAGCCACGCTCCCGTCTCGACCCACTCCCCGTCCAGGAACAGCCCCCGGTCGACCACCGCCGTCGTCATGGGCGGGAGTCTATCCGGCCGCTCCCGCCGGTCGAGCACGGATCAGGGCCTGGGTCGGCGCACGGCCCGACCGGATCGCGCGCCGTCGCCGCCCATGCCGATCGGGCCGGGCCCCGGGGCTAGACTTCCGGGCGATGACCGACGCGTACATCGTCGACGCGGTCCGGAGCCCGATCGGGAAGCGCCACGGCTCGCTCGCCGAGTTGCGGGCCGACGATCTCGCCGCGCAGGTGCTGAACGGGCTCGTCGAGCGGATCGACGTCGACCCGGAGCAGGTCGACGACGTGCAGATGGGGTGCGTGACGCAGGTCGGCGAGCAGGCTCTCAACGTCGGCCGGGTGGCGTCCCTCGTCGCGGGGTGGCCCGAGACGGTCACCGCGACCACGGTCGACCGCCAGTGCGGCTCGTCGATGCAGGCGGCCTTCAACGGCGCCGCCGCGATCCAGGCGGGGCATCTCGACGTCGTCGTCGCCGCCGGCGTGGAGCACATGACGCGCGTCCCGATGGGCTCGAACCTCGGTGCCGACGGCTGGTCGGGGATCAACGAGAAGATCGGCGACCGCTGGCCGATCGTGCCGCAGGGGATCTCGGCGGAGGTGATCGCAGAGGAGTGGGGCCTGTCGCGCGAGCTGCTCGACGCGTACTCGCTCGAGTCGCACCGGCGCGCGGTGGCCGCGATCGACGAGGGGCGCTTCGAGCGCGAGATCGTGCCGATCGAGATCGGGGCGGCGGGGGCTGCGGTCCTCTTCGCCGTCGACGAGACGCCGCGGCGCGACACCTCGACGGAGAAGCTCGCGTCGCTGCCGCCGGCCTTCAAGCCCGACGGCGTCGTCACCGCGGGGAACTCCAGCTCGATCGTCGACGGCGCCGCCGCGATGCTGATCGTGAGCGAGGACGCCGCCGACCGCCTTTCGCTCCGGCCGCGCGCGCGGTTCGTGTCGTTCGGGCTCTCCGGCGTCGACCCGTACCGGATGCTGCACGGCAACCCACAGGCCTGTGAGCGCGCCCTGCGGAAGGCGGGGCTGGGGTGGGACGACATGGCCGTGATCGAGGTCAACGAGGCGTTCGCATCGGTCGTCCTGCAGTTCCTGGCCGACACCGGGCTCCACGAGCGGTGGGAGGCGGGCGACGTCAACCCGAACGGCGGTGGGATCTCGCTCGGGCACCCCCTCGGCGCGACCGGGGCCCGGATCACGGCGACGCTCGTCAGCGACCTCGAGCAGCGCGGTGCGCGCTACGGGATCGCGACGATGTGCATCGGCCAGGGCCAGGCGATCGCCGCGGTGATCGAGCGGCTCTAGGTCGTCGGGCGTCGGTCCGGCGCAGACGACGGTGCCCGTGTGGCGCCCTCGACGGCGCTACGGCTCGACGAGCTCGCGCTCGACGCGGACCGCGACGTCCTCGGCGATCTCGACGAAGGCGCGGGCGGCGGGCGACCGGTGTCGGTCGCGGTGCCACACGACGGCGATCACGCGGCGCGGGATCACGGGCTTCAGGCGCAGCACCCGGACGCGGTCGTCCCCGGGGAGCACCGCCAGCAGCGGCACGAGGGCGGCGCCGTACCCGGCGGCGACGAGCCCCTGGACGGTGCCGTTGTCGTCGGACCGGAACCCGTACTCCACCGTGAAGCCGGCCTCGCGGAGTGCGCTGTCGGCGACCAGGCCGCTCGCGCACGCGGTCGCCCCGATCAGGGGGAGCTCCCCGACGTCGGCGGGCGATGCCGACGAGCGTGCCGCGAGCGGGTGATCCGCCGGCACCACGAGCACGTACGGGTCGCTCGCCAGCGCGAGCGCCTCGAACGGCCCCTCCGGCAGGGGAGGGCTGCAGAACGCGAGATCGAGGGTGCCGGACTCGACCGCCCCGTACAGCTCGGGATCGGTGGTCGGCTCGGACAGCACGAGGTCGATGCCGGGCCACGCCGTCCGGAACTCGCGCATCACCTCGGGGAGGACGCGGGCGCCGAAGCTCTGGTACGTCCCGAGGCGGAGCGTGCCGGTCTCGCCGGCCCGCAGGGCCGTCATGTCGGCGCGGGCGGCGTCGAGACGGGCGACGATCGCCTCCGCGTGCCGGAGCAGGAGCGTGCCCGCCTCGGTGAGGAAGACGCCGCGACGGCCACCCGGTCGTTCAACGAGCTTTTCGCCTACGACGCGTTCGAGCGTCTGGATCTGCTGACTCACTGCCGACTGGGTGTACCCCAGCCGTTCGGCTGCGCGCCCGAAGGAACCGGCGGTTGCCACCGCCTCGAGCGCCGCGAGATGGCGGATCTCGACGCCGAGCCAGTTATCAGGTTCAGTGATCGTTGTCATCACGACCTCGACTTGTACTGATGATAGCGCACCGGCATCATGAGGGCATGGCAATCGCAGTGATCGTCTTCATCGTCGCCCTCGCGCTCCTGTCGCTCGTCGCAGGCGTGGACTCCCGGGTCGACGACGTCTCCCGGCGCCGGCGCTACCTCGGATGAGCAGGCGCGTGCCGCTGTCGCTCGCGTCCGCGGTCGAGAGCCGCACGGAGATCGCCATTCGGCGGCCCCTCCCCGCGGACGCGGCTGCGATCCGACGGCTCGCCGACCTCACAGGGCGGCGCGTGCCGGGCGGTGATCTGCTCGTGGCGGAGGTGGACGGAGAGGTCGTCGCGCTCATCGGGGCGGACGGCACGTCGTTCGGCGATCCCTTCCGCGTGACGTTCGACGTCGTCGAGCTCCTCCGCCTGCGCGCGCGGCAGCTCCACGCGGTCGCGGCCTAGCCGGCGGGCACGCGGGTGTCGGCGGCCACCCGCCGTCGTCCCTCGTCTAGGATCGGCCTCGTGGCGGAGGTGCGTTCGATCGGTGTCGTCGGGCTCGGGGCGATGGGCGCGGGGATCGCGCAGGTCGCGATCGAGGCCGGGTACGACGTCGTCGGCCGGGAGGTCTCCGCAGACCTCTGCGACGTCGCCGCCGCCCGCATCGAGCACTTCCTGGGGCGCAAGGTCGAGAAGGGCCAGCTCGAGACCGCCGACCGCGATGCCGCCGTCGGGCGGCTCCGGACGACGACCGCGCTCGACGACCTCGCAGGCTGCGACCTCGTGATCGAGGCGATCGTCGAGGAGCTCGCAGCGAAGCAGGAACTCTTCGCCGCGCTCGAGGACGTGTGCGGCCCGGACACCGTGCTCGCGTCGAACACGTCTGCGCTGTCGGTGACCGAGATCGCGGCTGCGACCCACGCGCCCGAGCGCGTGATCGGCATGCACTTCTTCAATCCCGCGCCGCTGATGCCGCTCGTGGAGATCGTGCGGGCGGAGCTCTCGTCGGACGAGGCGTTCGAGACCGGCTTCACGGTCGCCGAGCGGATGGGGAAGGCACCGGTGCGCTGCCACGACACTCCAGGCTTCGTCGTCAACCGCATCCTGATCCCGCTGCTCAACGACTGCATTCGCGTCCTCGACGAGGCGCGGGTCAGCCCCGAGGGCCTCGACACGGCGATGACGAAGGGGGCGGGCTGGCCGATGGGGCCGTGCACGCTCGTCGACCTCGTCGGGATCGACGTGCACGTCCACGCCTCCGAGGCGCTCTACGAGAAGCTGCGCGAGCCCCGGATGGCTCCGCCGCCGAGGCTCGTCGCGATGCGCAACGCGGGGCTGCTCGGCCGCAAGAGCGGCCGCGGGTTCTACCGGTACGGCGACGCCCCGGGCGCGTAGCCGCAGCGGGCGCTAGCGGGGCGCCGGTGCGGCCGATGGGATGTCCGGCAGCCGCGCCGCGAGGGCACGGAGCACCGGCGGCACGACGACGGTCGTGAGCACGGCCATGCCGACGATGATCGCGAATGCCTCGTCGCCCAGCGCCCCGGCCTCGATGCCGATGCCGGCGACGATGATCCCCACCTCTCCGCGCGGGACCATCCCCACGGCGACGAACAGCGCCTCGGGCCGGCTCAGCCCGCGCGCCCCCGCGTAGGCGCCGACGACCTTCGTCACGACGGCGACGACGGTCACGAGCGTGATCACGCCGATCACCGTCACGCGCGCGTAGCTCCCCAGATCCAGCTGCAGCCCGATCGAGGCGAAGAAGAACGGCGCGAAGAAGGCGTAGAGGGGGGCCACCTCTTCCTCGATCGGGTGCTGCTCCTTCGTCTCGGCGACCATCATCCCGGCGAGGAAGGCCCCGATGATCGCGGCGAGGCCGATCTCCGCGGCGACTGCTGCGAGCCCGAGACACAGGATCACGGCCGGCAGCAGGGGGGACTCCGAGAAGCGCGGTGCCTTGAGCACCCCGGGGTAGCGACGCATGAAGCGCGTCCCGCCGAGCGCGAAGAACGCGACGAAGGCGAGTGCCATCGCGCCGACGACGACGAGCTCGGCGATGCTCGCGCTGCCGCCGACAGCGATCGCGCTCGCCACGGCGACGACGAGCATCGCGAGGATGTCGTCGACGACCGCGGCGCCGAGGATCGTGCGCCCCGAGCGGGTCTCGAGCGCCCCGAGCCCGATCAGCACGGCGGACGTGATCCCGACGCTCGTCGCCACGAGCGCGGCGGCGAAGAAGAGCGACGTGGCGGCGTCCTCGCCGCGTGCGGCGGCGATCGCATACCCCCCGGCGAAGGGGACGATCACTCCGAGCACCCCCACGAGCGTGGCCGACCGGCCGACCCCGAGCAGGTCGTGGATGCGCGTCTCGAGGCCGACCCAGAAGAGGATGAAGACGACGCCGAGCTCCGCGAAGACGTCGATCACCTCGCTCGGCTCGACGAGGCCGAGGACGGCCGGCCCCACGAGAACGCCCGCGAGGATCTCCCCGATCAGCGTCGGCTGGCCGAGCCGCTTGAAGATCTCGTCGCCAATCTTCGCGGCGAGGAGGATCAGGAAGAGGGAGAGGAGCGCGTCGGCGACACCGGCGCCCGCCGCGAGTGGGATCACGTGTCGGCGACGCGGTCGAGTCGCGCGTGGCAGAGCGCAGCCATCGACAGCATGCCGACGAAGCGGCCGTGGTCGACGACGGGGAGCGCCTGCTCCCCGGTGTGCATGAATCGCTCGGCGGCGTGGGTCTGGCTCTCTCCTGCGTCGAGCGTCTCGACCTGCCGCGCGTACGTGCCTACCGGCTCGTCGCGCGCCCTCTGCGCCCGCTCGTCGAGCCCCAGGGCCTCGTCCGGGAGGAACGACGTGTGCCGGAGCTCTGCGAGGTAGCGCGGGAAGAGGGCGGCGACCACGTCGCGCTCGCCGAGCATGCCGACGACACGGCGGTCGTCGTCGAGCACGGCGACGGCCGGCACCTGTGCCGCGAACAGCTCCTTCACCGCCGCGGCGAACGTCGCCGTCTCGGGAACGAAGGCATCGACGAGTGGGAGCTTCCGCAGCTCCATCAGAGTTGGAAGAGGAGAAGGTAGGCGGACGCGATCAACAGCGACACCATCGTCACCGGCAACCCTACTGCGAGGAAACGGACGAAGCTGACCTTGCGACCGGTTCGGTCGAGGATGCCGGTCGCCGCGACGTTGGCGGCGGCGGCGATCATCGTCGCGTTGCCGCCGAAGCAGGCGCCGAGCGACAGCGACCACCACAGGCCTTCGTTGAACTCGGCGCCCTGGATCCGCTCGACCACCGGGAGCATCGCGGTCGTGAAGGGGATGTTGTCGACGAGCGCGGAGCCGCCCGCGCTGCCCCAGAGGATCACCATTCCCTGTGCGACCGACGAGCCGCCCGTGACGTCGGCGAGCCAGGTGGCGACGTCGTCGATGATCCCGCGCTCGACGAGCCCGCCGACCATCACGAACAGCCCGACGAAGAAGAACAGCGTCGCCCACTCGACGCGCTCGAAGGCCTTCTCGACGTCGTCGGCGGCGACGATCAGCATCACGGTCGCTCCGGCCAGGGCGACGACGGCCGGTTCGACGTGGAGCGGCACGTGGAGGAAGAAGGCGACGATCGTCCCGCCGAGCACGGCGAGGCTGCGCTTGACGTTGCGCGCCTGCCGGAGATCGCGGGCGGCGTCGATCTTGGCGATCTCACGGGCCCGTTCGGGATCGACCGTGAGTGAGCGTCGATAGAGGAGCGCGAGCAGGCCGGTGACCGTGACGAGCGTCAGCAGCGAGACGGGGGCGAGGTTGACGATGAAGTCGTTGAACGAGAGCTCGTCGACCCGCGCGCCGATGAGGATGTTCGGCGGGTCTCCGATCAGCGTCGCCGTGCCGCCGATGTTGCTCGCGATCACCTCGGTGAGGACGAGCGGGATCGCCGAGATCCGCAGCACGTCGGCGATCAGGAGCGTGATCGGGACCACGAGGAGGATCGCCGTCAGGTTGTCGAGGAACGCGGAGAGCACCCCGGTCATCCCGGCGAGCAGGAAGAGCAACGCGACTGGGTTGCCCTGCGAGAGCTGTGCGACCCTGAACGCGAGGAACGTGAAGACCCCGGTCGGCTCGACGAGCGCGACGATGATCATCATCCCGGCGAGGAGCCCGAGCGTGGCCCAGTCGATCGACTCGATCGCCTGCTCCTGGTCGAGGATGCCCAGTAGCACCATGAGGGCTGCACCCGCGAGCACGACCTTCGTGCGGTGCGCCCACTCGAACGCGATCACGGCCAGTGCGACGCCGAAGATGACGAGAGCGACGATGTCCATCAGGCGAGCCTAGCGAGATGCTCGCATAGGATCTCCTGACCCTGCGCGCCTACCGGCGCGCGCTCACCGAGAGAATCGCCATCGACGTCGTCGTTCAGATCGTGCTCGTGCTCGTCGGCCTCGCGCTGGCGATCGGTGCGAGCGACCTCGCCGTCGGGTACACGCGGGCGATCGCGGCGGCGCTGAACGCGCCCGCGTTCCTCGTCGGCGTCGTGCTCGTCTCGATCGGGACCGACCTGCCGGAGATCGCGAACTCGATCGCAGCCCACCTCCAGGACGAAGCGGACGTGAACGTCGGCGACTCGGTCGGCTCGACCCTGACCCAGTACACCTTCGTCCTCGGTCTGTTCCCGATCATCGTTGCGGTGATCGCGGTCTCGCGGCGGCAGGTGGGGATCGTGACGGCGCTCACCGCGGCCGGGCTGGGCTTGACGGCGATCCTGACGTCGGACGGCTACCTGGGTCGTCTCGACGGGATCCTGCTCGTCGCGGCGTGGGTGGTGGCGATCGTGATCGTCGCCCGCGTGGTGGGGGGCGGCGAGGTCGACGAGCCGCCCGACGTGCGGATCTCGCACATGGGCCTGCAGATCGGGGTGCTCTTCGGTGCGCTCGGCGTGGTCGGCTTCGGCGCGACGATCGCCGTGCGGGCGCTCGTCGACCTGGCCGAGACGGTCGGCGTTCCGGAGTTCCTGCTCGCGTTCTTCGGCGCCTCGATGGGAACCTCGGCGCCGGAGATCGCCGTCGATCTGACGGCGTTGGCCCGGGGAGCACCGGGGATCGCGCTCGGCGACGCGCTCGGCAGCTCGCTCGTCGACGCGACCCTGTCGATCGGCGTCGGCCCGATCGTGGCGCCGGCAGCGGTTACGGCCCGGCTCGCCGTGGTCGCCTCCCTCTACTCGCTGGCGGCCGTGGCGCTCGTCGGCTCGGTGCTCTTCTGGCGGCGCCGGCACGACTGGCGGAGCGCCGCTGTCTGCCTCGGCGCGTACCTGCTCGCCTACGTCGTCGTCATCGGCGCCGACTGACCGCGCTCCAGCCGTCGCACCAGCCGGTCCGCGCCGACGGGGTCCGTCAAGCCGTGGGCGAGGATCGACACGAGCACGGTGAACGACGCGACGTCGAACACGAGCGTCCGGTTGCGGTCGGTCGATGCGAGCACGAACAGCGCGAACAGCATCGAGGCCACCCCCTTCGGGCCGAACCAGTGCCATGAAGAGCTTGTGCGAGAGCGGCTCGCGTCCCCGCGAGAACGAGAGCAGCACCGCGATCGGCCGCGCGACGAGCAGCGCGAACGCGATGAACACGGCCAGCCGAGCGGTTGAGCCGCTCCGGCCCGTCGTCACGATGAGGGCGCCGAACACCGTGAACGTGACGACCTGGAAGAGCGCGCTCAGGCTCTCGTTGAACTCGAGGAAGTCGTCGGGGATCTCGTGGCGTGCGACAGCCAGTGCGATACCGCCCACGAAGACGGCGATCAGCCCGTTGGCCCAGCCGGCCTGCTCCGCGATCCCGAAGGCCGCGAGGGCCAGTCCGAGCGCGTACACGCCCTCGTACGCGAGCACGAGGCCGGCGGTCACGGAGAGCACGGAGATCGAGAGGACCGCTCCGCGCAGCCACCCCGAGAGGGCTGCGGCGACCACGAGCAGGCCGCCGACGATCAGCAGCGCCTCCGGAAACCCGACGTCCATCGGGCGACTCTGCGTCCACGGTCCGCACGGGGTGCGGCTTACAGATTCCTAACCGCCAACTCACCTATTGACCCGGACCGGACCCCATACTGGGGCGTATGGGCCGACTGGCCGCTATCGCGTTGGTGCTCCTGCTCGCCGTTCCCGCCGGCGTACTCGCCGCCCGGGCGCCCGTCGGCTCGATCGCGTTCACCGACGCTCGTGGAGAGATCACGATCAAGGGGCGGGGAGTGCTCCTCGCGCGGGTCGACCGTGGCTCGCTGCAGATCGTCGACCTGACGCCGGCCGATCAGTGGAGCCCGCGGGTCAACGGCGTCCCTCGAGGGCGCGTCGTCGGGATGCGCGGCCGCGAGGTGAGCGTCTTCATCCCCGGCGGTCGCTTCCGGATCGTCCTCCGCGGCGAGGGTCTCAACGTCTCCGCGCGGGGGCAGGGCATCGTCACGATCGAGGCCGATCCCGATCAGACGGGCACCGCGGGGACGTACGCGATCGACGACGACGAGATGCAGCCGCTGCCGGAGGTCGTCACCCGTGTTGCGTACGGTTTGGACGTGACGCTCGCGCCGGTCAGCGGAGCCTCGTCGTGAACGGGGCCTCCAACGTCCTCGTGGTCGAGGACGAGACCTCGATCGCGTCGTTCATCTCGCTGTACCTGAAGAACGCCGGTTACACGGTGCGGACGGCCACGACCGGCGGCGCGGCACTGAACGCCGTCGCGGGCGAGATGCCCTCGCTCATCCTCCTCGACCTCAACCTGCCCGACATGGATGGGATCGAGATCTGCCGGCGGGTCCGCAAGACGTCCGACGTGCCGATCCTGATGCTGACGGCCCGTGACGAGGACGTCGACAAGATCATCGGCCTCGAGGTCGGCGCGGACGACTACCTCACGAAGCCGTTCAACCCGCGAGAGCTCGTGGCCCGCGTGAAGGCGGTGCTCCGCCGCACGAGCGGTGACCGACGTCGTGACGAGGGTGCCGAGATCCGCCACGGCGACCTCCTGATCAACGCCGGCCGCCGGGAGGTGTTCGTCGGCGACGAGGAGATCCAGCTCGCGCCGAAGGAGTTCGACCTGCTGTGGGAGCTGCTCGACCACCGCGGGCTCGTGCTCACACGCGACCAGCTGCTGGAGCGCGTGTGGGGCTACACCTTCGCCGGCGACACCCGCACCGTCGACGTGCACGTGCGGCAGATCCGGCGCAAGCTCGGAGACGCGTCGCCGATCGTGACCGTGTGGGGCGTCGGCTACAAGGTCGGGTCCGAGCGCAGCCCTGCCGCGGCGTCGTAGATGAGCTGGGGCCCACCGCTCGGCCGCCCGCCCGGCGGTGACGGGCCGCCCCTCGGCCGGCGATCGCCACCGGGCGTTCCCGCAGGCGCCTACCCTTAGGAGATCATGCTCGGGTCGCTGCGCGTCAGGCTGCCGGCCCTGTTCCTGCTCGGCATCCTCCTCTCGGGCCTCCTCGCGGCGGCGATCGCGCTGCGCCTCTTCCAGGGCTACACCCACGAGCAGTCGCTCGAGGAGCTGCAACGCGAGGCCGCCGGCCTGTCGCAGCTGTACGCGGATGCGGCGCTCCGTGCCGCCGACGAGGGTGCGGCGGCTCCGGACTTCGCCGCCGAGAAGCTCGAGCTGGCGACGGGCGACCGCCTCTTCTACGTGGGCGTCAGCGTCTTCCCCGGCCAGGAGTCGGGCCTGCAACGGATCCCCGAGGCGGCGCTTCCGGGCGACGCTGCGGTGTTCGACGAGCCGACCACCTTCGAGTTCGTTCCGCCCGAGGAGTCCCGGACCTACCTTGCGGCGTCCGAGCCGCTCCGTCTCGAGCCCGAGACCGAGCCCTTCGGGGCCGTGATCGTCGCCAAGCCGCAGACGGCGCTCCGTGACCAGTGGACGCCGCTGATCCCGCGTCTCGCGATCGCCTTCGGCGTGGGCGCCGTGTTCGCCGGGCTGCTCTCCTGGTGGCTCTCGCGGCGCATCACCGAGCCCGTGCTGGTGCTCTCGCGCTCCGCCGACCAGATCGCCGCCGGGGACTACGCCGTCACGGTTCCGCCGGTGCGCGGGAGCGACGAGATCAGCCACCTGTCCGAGCGGTTCGGGGAGATGGCGGAGCGCCTGGCGGCGACCGAGGAGCGGGAGCGCCAGTTCCTGATGACCGTCTCCCACGAGCTGCGGACGCCCCTCACCGCGATCAAGGGCCATGTCGACGCACTGCAGGACGGGCTCGTCGAGGACCCCGAGCTCATGGAGGAGTCGCTGTCGGTCGTCGCCGCCGAGGCGAACAGGCTCGAGCGGCTCGTCGGCGACGTGCTCGACCTCGCGAAGCTCCGCGCCCACCGCTTCACCGTCCAGTCGCAGGAGGTCGACATGGAGCGACTCGTGGAGCACGCCTTCGGCGCGTTCGGCGACGAGGCGCGGCGCCGCGCCATCGACTACCGGTTGACGACCGCGGGCTCGGGCCCGGTGCTGCTCACGGACGGCGATCGGGTGCTGCAGGTGATCACGAACCTCCTCCAGAACGCGTTCCGCTGGACGCCCGACAACGGAGCGGTCGAGCTCTCGCTGTGGCAGGGGAACGGCGCCGTCCGGGTCGACGTCGTCGACTCGGGCCCCGGGATCCCCGACGACGAGCGAGAGGAGATCTTCCGTCCGTTTCATTCGACCGACACGAAGGGCACGGGGCTCGGGCTGCCGATCGCCAGAGAGCTCGCCGTCGCCCTCGGCGGCCGGATCGAGCTCGAGAGCGCGCTCGGCGAGGGGAGCTGCTTCCGGCTCGTCCTCCCGGGCTCGCCGGCGTAGACGTCGGGGCCGGGCGCCCGACGGGTCGGGGCGACGCGTTCCGGGGGCGAGCGCCTCCGGTCGAGGCGGTCAGCCGCTCGCTGCCTGCTTCTGCTTCGTCTTCCAGCTCGTGAGGTCGAACTTCTGGTTCAGCGCCTTCAGCACCTCGCGGGCGATCATGTCTCCGCCCGAGCGCTCGAAGTGCACACCGTCGCTCGCCCGTACCTTGACGGTGTCACCCGCCGGCCCGGCGATCGCCTCGGCGAACCCGCCGTCGCGACCTGCGAAGAGCAGGTACGTGTCGACGTACGTCACCGAGTCCGGTCGCCGGTTCGCCTCGGCGGCGACCGCGGCGTTGACGACGTCGAAGCGTGCCGTCTGCTCGGCGTTCCGCGTCTGCGGAAGCCCGATCCACACCGTGTGCGCTCCGGCCCGCTCGGCCGCGTCGAAGAGCGCCCGGACGCGCCGCCGGTACTCCTTCTGCCATGCCCCGTCGCCGAAGCGCCCGATCGAGACGTCGTCCGGCACTCCCGTCATGTACGCCTTGTCGTCGTTGCCGCCGAAGGCGAGCACGACGACGTTCGGCTTGCGCTTCGCGAGCTGCGACCGGATCTCGCGGAACCAGTTGAAGACGTCGGGACGCGTCAGGCCCGTCGCCACGCGGCCGTCCACACCGAGCGTCTCCATCGCCGCGCTCGCGCCGGCCGCCCGCACGATCGCATAGCCGGGCGTGATCACGAGCGAGTCGCCTGCGACCCAGATCCGGAGCTTCCGCTGCGGCGAGAACGCGGGCTTCGCCGGAGGCTTGGCCGCGGCGGTGCCGGCCGCCGGCGGCGTCGACCCGGTTGCGGCTCCCGACGACCCCGCGGAGCCCTGGGCGGCCGCCGGCGTGGTCGGTGCTGCGACGTCGATGCCGACGTCGGTATCGATCTCGTCGGCGCCGCTGCGCCCGATCGCCGCCTGGACCGCGGCCCGCGGTCGGTCGAGAAGGAGGGCGTGACTGACCCACTCGAGCGGCCCGGTGATCGCCAGGGCGACGTCGCGCTTCCAGCCGTCCGGCTCGTTGAACGCCCGCTTGTGCGCGCCGGGAGCGTTGAGGAGCAAGGCGAGCGCGAGCGCGAGCACCATCACGACGAGGCCGTGCCCCGCGCTCCACAGCCGGCGCTCCGGCTCGGGTGCCGGCGGCCTCGACCGGTGGTCTCGGCGCTCGGTGCGGGCGCGGCTGCGAGGACGGGTCGGTGGCTCGTCGGGCGGCGACGGGGGCGGGGGAGCATCGCCGGCAGGCTCGACGGAGCGCTCCGGCTCGAGGGCGTCGCCGTCGCGGAGCGGCGGGAGTTTGGGGATCTCGGTCTGCGTCATCAGAACTGGAAGTAGATAAAGGGTGCCACGCCCTCAGGACCCATCGCGCTCGTGAGCACGAGTGCGAACGCGAGCACGACCGCCTGTGCCGGCACCGGAAGCCGCGAGAACCGCGCCATGATCAGCCCGGGGATGCGCGCCGGGAGGTACTGGGAACCGATGCCGACGGCGATCGCGAGGAGCACGCCCAACGTCACGAGCGGCGATGCCTCACCCCAGCCGGTGAAGAGCCCGGTGATCATGTCCCAGGCGGCGCCGAACGACTCCGAGCGGAAGAAGATCCAGGCGAAGCAGACGAAGTGGAAGGTGAGGATCCGTGCGAGCCAGACGCGTCGGCGGCTCCGCTCGGGCGGCACGTGCCCCGGGCGGCGCATGCGCCAGCGGTCGAACGCGAGCGCGCCCCCGTGCAGGCCGCCCCAGACGACGAACGTCCACGCGGCCCCGTGCCAGAGGCCGCCGAGCAGCATCGTCAGCATCAGGTTGCGGTACGTGAGGATCGACCCGCGGCGGTTCCCCCCGAGCGGGATGTACACGTAGTCACGGAGCCACCGCGAGAGCGTCATGTGCCAGCGCCGCCAGAAGTCCTGGACGGACGTCGCCGCGTACGGCGAGTCGAAGTTCCGCGGGAACGAGAACCCGAGGAGCAGCGCGATCCCGATCGCCATGTCCGTGTACCCGGAGAAGTCCGCGTAGATCTGGACGGCGTAGGCGTAGACGGCGATCAGGATCTCGAGCGACGAGTGCTGTCCCGGCGCCGCGAACACCTCGTCGACGATGCTCGACGCGAGGTAGTTCGCGATCACCACCTTCTTGAAGAGGCCGGTCGCGATCAGGTAGAAGGCGCGGCTCGTGTCGACCCGCCGCGGGTTGCGGGGCGTGTCGAGCTGGGGGATGAGCTCGCCCGGGCGGACGATCGGGCCGGCCACGAGATGGGGGAAGAACGAGAGGTAGACGGCGAACTTCTCGAGCGACGTCGGCTTGAAGTCCCGGCGGTACGCATCGACGACGTAGCTGATCGCCATGAACGTGTAGAACGAGATCCCGACCGGGAGCACGATCGTGCGGACCTCGAGCGGGGCGTCGAGCCCGACGAGCGAGAAGACGCCGTCGAGCGACTCGACGAAGAAGTCGTAGTACTTGAAGTAGCCGAGCACTCCCAGGTTCCCGGCGAGCGCGAGCACGAGCAGCGCCTTGCGGCGCCCGGGGCTCTCCGTGTGCCAGATGCGGACGGCGAGGACCTGGTTCCAGAGCGTCGCCCCCGCGAGGAGGAACAGGAAGCGCCAGTCCCATCCCGCGTAGAAGACGAAGCTCGCGACGAT
The DNA here is from genome assembly GCF_057140465.1 of Gaiella sp. Lineage (NCBI taxonomy): Bacteria > Bacillati > Actinomycetota > Thermoleophilia > Gaiellales > Gaiellaceae > Gaiella > Gaiella sp. The sequence goes on along the minus strand of NZ_DBNHWK010000022.1, from coordinate 23,626 downwards.
CATGAACGGCCGCCAGCGGTGCACGTGCGGCATCAGCAGCCACGAGAGCGGCAGCACCGCGAGGAAGAACAGCGCGAACGTCGGTGTGGGGAAGAGCATCCTGCGCGGTGGCTGGCGAGTCGAGGGCGCGGGGCGCGCCTCGGGCTCGTCGATTCCTGTGCGTCCGGTCGGTGGCGGGTCGGGTGGAGAGGCCGATCGGTCGTCGACCGATCACGGCGCCGTGCCGGCGCGGGCCCGAGCCGGCACGGCGCGACCGACGGCGACTATAGCCTCGCGGCCAGAAGGCACGGCCTCGACGGGCGTGGCGCCTGAAGATGCCGGCGCTCGGCGTGCTCGGCGACGCCGGCGGGTCCTCGCAGCGCTCGGCGCGTGTCGTGCAAACCTCCACCGGGTCGGGCAAACCTGCTGCGCTGAGAAGGGGTACGGCCTGTTTCTCCAAACGTCTTGTAGGAAAATGCCCGTCGCGGTCGTAGCAACCGAGACAACCGTCGATTCGCACACCCACCAGGGAGGACACGCATGAGCACAGCAGTCGGAAGGCCGGTCGGCGTGACCGTCGTCGCCGTCATCGCCACCATCCAGGGGATCATCGGTCTCGCCGTGGGCATCGGCCTGATCGTCGAGAAGAACAGCGACACCCTGCTCAGCCACATCGATCAGTCGAGCGGCACCGTGGCGACGTACGGCGTGATGGCGATCATCTGGGGAGCGCTCGCGCTCCTCGTCGCCTGGGGCCTCTGGACCGGCGGCGGCTGGGCGCGTATCCTCGTCGCGATCCTCGAGATCCTCCACGTCGCGGGTGGCGTATGGCTTCTGTTCTGGTGGAACGGGCACTACCTCTGGCAGGGCATCTGGCAGATCGCCGTCGCCCTGTTCGTGCTCTGGCTGCTCTTCAACCCGCGCGCTGACGAGTTCTTCGAGGGACGGTCCCGCACGGCGTGATCTCTCCGGGACGAGTGGGCGGGGGTGCCCCGAGGTGCGTGGGTGCCCCCGCCCGACGTCTCGCGGTCGTCGCCCCGGGCAGGCTCTCGCCCGCGGCGCCGACGACGACCACGGCGGTGCACGGGGCCGGTGCCGTGCCGCTCGTGGCGACGCCGGAACGTCCGTGCCGAGGCCGATCGGCGCCTCCCCGGTGGTGACGTGACGCTCCGGCGGCGACGCCTGCACGAGCCTGGATGAGCTGGAGCCTGCGCACCGGGCTCGCGGTGGTCAACGTCGCTCTCGAGGGCATGGCGACCTTCGGGGCCGCCGCGGCGGGCGACGCGAGCCGCGTCCTCGTCGATCGCGACGGGTTCGCGGAGAAGGTCGCCGAGGCGGTGGGCTGGGTCGTCTCGTCGGCGTCGATGAGTGACGCGCTCGCGAGTCTCGCCGGGGTCGGCGACGTCGCCGCCGTCGCCCGGGAGATCCCCGGGGTCGCCTCGTGAACCTGTTCCGGTTCATCCCGGGCTACGAGTCCGGCGTCTACGAGAGCGGCCGTGAGCCTGCCCTCGTGATGCTGGTCGCCTTCCTGGTCACCTTCGCGATCACCCGCGGCTACACGCGGATCGCGCGCGTCCGCGGGTGGGGCAGTGCCCACGTGGGCAGGGTGCACATGCACCATCTCGTCGTCGGGCTCGTGCTCGCGCTGGGTGCCGGCGCGCTCCAGTTCGCCTTCCTCCTCGAGGAGGGCTTCCTCCAGCTTCTGCTCGCCGCGACGTTCGGCTCGGGAGCGGCGCTCGTCCTCGACGAGTTCGCGCTCGTCTTCCACCTCGAGGACGTCTACTGGGAGCGCGAGGGCCGCAAGTCGGTGGATGCCGTCGTCGTCGCCGTCACCCTCGGGGCGCTCTTCCTGCTCCATGCGGCTCCGCTCGGCACCGGCGGCGCGGAGGGGTCGCGGGTCTCGATCACGATCGCGATCGCGGTCAACCTCGCGTTCGTGGTCGTCGCGGCGCTCAAGGGGAAGCTCTTCATGGCGACCTTCGGCGTGTTCGCGCCGTTCGTCTCGCTCGTCGGCGCGATCAGGCTCGCCGAGCCGAGCTCGATCTGGGCGCGTCGCCGCTATCCGCCCGACTCGAAGCAGCGGGTGCGCTCCGAGGAGCGGTACGCACGCTACGAGGCACGCTGGCGCCCTCGCAAGGAGCGTGCGTGGGATCTGATCGGCGGCAAGACCGGGAGGTCGTCGGCCCGGGCCGACTGACGGCTCCGGCCGGTCGGGGGCAGCCGGCGGTGCGTGGCCTCCGGGGCAGGGCGCTGCGCGGCCCGCGGTGGACGGAGCGCGCCGCGCCTCAGCCGTGGCGCAGGCGCCGTTCGATCTCGACGATCGTGTGCTCCTCGTCCGCGCTCACCGGCTCGCGCTCGCCCGAGTCGGGGGCGGCTTCGGCCATCGCACGCGCGACGCCGAGCACCCAGCCCGTGTAGCCCTCGGCCTCGCCGGGAGAGAGCTTCCTCGCGGCGAGCCCCGCCCGGTCGACTCCGTCGAGGCCGGCGGTGCGCTTGAACTCGCGATCGTCCTCGTCGCCCGTCTCGAGGAAGGCACGGGTCACCTCCTCGTGCTCCCGCACGTGCTCCGCCAGCGCCTCGATCAGATCATGCGCCTCGGCGTCGGTCGGGATCTCGGTCGTGGCGCGACCGCCCGCGAGCGACTCCTTGAGGGCGCCGACGAAGCCCGGCCTGCTCGTCGCCAGCATCGCCGCGGCTGCGGCCACCGGCCCTGCGGCGAGCGCGTCCCACTCGTCGTCCGTCAGGCGGTTCCTGGAATCCATCCGGTGCTCCTTGTCGCTCGAGGATGCGTCACCGCGCGTCGGCGCCGCCGACGCGCCGTTGGGAATCTACTCACCGTCCCGCAAGCCGTGTGTCCCGAAGGGTTGCGCGCCAGAGCCGGTCGTTTCGCGATCATTCACGACGCCCTGGCACGATGCGGGCTTCGGAAGTCGCGACCTCCACGAAAGGAGCACACGATGATCCTCACCACGGGACCCGCCGTCGAAGGACGCCCGGTCAAGCAGTACCTCGGTGTCGTCTCCTCGCAGGCGATCATGGGCATCAACGTCGGCAAGGACCTGATGGCGGGGATGCGCAATATCGTCGGCGGCCGCTCGAAGTCGTACGAGGGCGAGATCGCGCAGGCGGTGAACGACGTGATGACGGAGCTCACGCACGGGGCGGAGAACCTCGGGGCGGACGCCGTGCTCAGCATCGACATCGACTACGAGAGTGTCGGCACCGGGGGCATGCTGATGGTCGCGGCGAGCGGCACCGCCGTGAAGCTCGGCTGACGATCGCGTCGACGGTCGGCGCATGCCGCGGGATCGCCCGCGGGCTCGACGGCCACGAGACCCAGGGTGCGACGACCGGCGGGCGGCCCTCTCCGTCCGGAGCGCCGTCACCGGCGGCGTGCGGCCTCGGGACGGCTGGCCGTGCGGCTACCCTGGGACGCGATCGTCCCACGCCCCACCGCCGCCCGGTGGCGCCCCTCCTCGATGCGAAAGCTCACGATCGTCGCTGCCCTGCTCGTCGGCCTCGCCGGCACGGCCCTGGTCGCCGTGGCGACGCGCGGTGACGACTCGGGCCCACGGCGCACCGGCAGCATCGCCCTCGTCGGCGACTCGCTCAACGTCGGCATCGAGCCGTACGTCGCCGAGGAGCTCGACGGGTGGACGATCGCGAACGACAACGTCGTCGGGCGCAGGGGGGAGGAGGGGCTCGCAGAACTGGAGCGGATGCAGGCCGAGCTCGCCCCCGTCGTCGTCGTCAGCCTCGGCACGAACGACCCGCAGGACGACGTCGACGGCTTCCGTCGTCTCGTCGACGACGTCATCCGCGCCGCGGGGCCGACGCGCTGCGTCGTCTGGTCGACGATCTGGCGCGACGGTCCGAACGAGGGCTTCAACGCCGTCCTCCGCGACGCGACGGACCGTCACCGCACGCTCGAGGTCGCCGACTGGGCGAGCCTCGTCGCGGCCCGCCCCGAGCTCCTCGCGCCCGACGGTGTCCACGGGAGCCCCGAGGGGTACGCGGCGCGCGCCGCGCAGGTCGCACGGATGGCGGAGGACTGCTATCCGGCGTCGGAGCCGGTGTCGTGACGGGCGCCTTTACGGAAGGTTCACGCGCGCCCGCTACGGTCACCGGCGTGCGCCGCCTGCTCGTCGTCGCCTCGCTCACCCTGGCCGTGGCCCTCACCGCGAGCGTCACCGCCGCGGACGCGAAGAAGCCCATCCGCGTGACCTTCGTCGGCGACTCGGTCGCCGCGTCGATCTACTACGCGTCCACCGCCCAGGCCCAGCTGAGGCGCGGCTTCAAGGTCAAGCTCGACCTCCGCGTCTGCCGGCGGCTCGTGACGACCGGCTGTCCCTACCAGGGATCCCGGCCGACGACCGCCCTCGAGGCGGTGCATGGCTACGGGCGGGCTCTGGGCGACGTGCTGATCGTCAAGGTCGGCTACAACGAGTCCGCACAGGGGTACCGGCAGGGGATCGACCAGGTGATGCGGGCGGCGCTCGCACAGGGTGCCGCCGGCGTGGTCTGGGTGACGCTCCGCGAGACGCAGGACACGTACCGGTGGACGAACGTCGCGATCAAGACGGCGGCGAAGCGCTGGCCGCACCTCGTCGTCGCCGACTGGAACGCCTACAGCCGCGGCAAGCCGTGGTTCGGGAGCGACGGGCTCCACCTCACAGCCGCGGGCGCAACCGCGCTCGCCGCGTTCCTCCGCCCGTACGTGCTCAAGGCGGCCGGGACCGCCAACCTGCCGCGGGTCGCCGCGGGCTGAGCCCTCCGTTGGCCGGGCTACCCGGCCTGCGCGTACGCCGAGTGCGTCGCGGCGTCCGCGGAGCGAGCGCCGGGCGGCAGCGGCACGACGCCGCCCGTCTCCGCCTCGGCTCCGTGCTGCTCGATGCGCCGCAGCCGCTCGTCCACGCCACGCCATCCGCTCGCCACGAGGTCGACGAGGACGGAGAGGTCGTCGATCCGCGCGGCCCGCTCCGCCAGCACCTCCTGCTCGAGACGCTCGAGCCGGCGGTTCGCCTGGTTGACGAGCCCCTTGATCTCCGCCAGCGTCCGCGCCACCGGGACGACCTGACGGCGCAGGCCCTCCTCGACGGCGAGACCGACCTGGTCCGGGAGCTGCGACTGCAGCTCGTCCGCAGCCGCCGTGAGCGCATCGATCTGCGCGCGCGCGCGGACGAGCGCCGCTTCCATCCTCGTCGTCTCGAAGCGGGTCTCCCGCGACTCCGCGACGCGCTTCCGTGCCCGCTCCAATGCCTGATCGTCCATGGCCGGCAAGGCTACTCTGGCCGTCGGATGAGATCGTCCGAGCTCGACTACGACCTGCCCGACGAGCTCGTCGCGCAGCACCCCGCCGAGCCGCGCGACACGTCTCGGCTCCTCGTGTACCGGCGCGCCGACGGCGAGATCCGCCATCGGACGTTCCGTGACCTGCCCGCCGAGGTCGACGGCCTCCTCGCCGTCGTCAACGACTCCCGGGTCGTCCCGGGACGCCTCCGCCTGCGCCGGTCGAGCGGCGGAGCGGTCGAGGTGCTGCTCGTCGAGTACCGGGGGAGCCGGGAGTGGGAGGCGCTCGCCCGACCGTCACGACGACTCCGGCGCGGCGAGCGGCTCGGCCCCGTCGAGCTCGTCGCGCCGCTCGGCGGCGGGCGGTGGATCGTGCGCCTCGAGGGAGAGCCACGGGGGACGATGCCGCTGCCGCCCTACATCCACGCCCCGCTGAGCGACCAGGATCGCTACCAGACCGTCTACGCGAACAAGGCGGGCTCGGGCGCGGCGCCGACCGCCGGGCTGCACTTCACGCCCGCGCTGCTCGCCCGTCTCGACCACGAACGCGTGACGCTCCACGTCGGCCTCGACACGTTCCGTCCGCTCGCCGTCGAGACCGTGGAGGAGCACGAGCTCCACGGCGAGCGCTACGAGGTGACGGAGGCGGCGTGGGCGCGGATCGCCGCCGCGGAGCGGGTGCTCGCGGTCGGGACGACGTCGACGCGCGTGCTGGAGACGGTCGCCCGCAGCGGTGAGCTCCGCGGGAGGACGAGCCTGTTCATCACGCCGGGATTCGCGTTCCGGCGGGTCGACGCGCTGTTGACGAACTTCCACCTGCCGCGGTCGACGCTGCTCGCGCTCGTGATGGCGTTCGCGGGCATCGAGGAGACGAGACGGCTCTACGAGGTCGCGATCGCGGAGCGCTACCGGTTCTACTCGTTCGGCGACGCGATGCTGATCCTGTGAGCGGCGGTCGCGTACCGTCCCGGACGTGAGCGCGTTCTCGCTCGAGGCCACCGACGGCCACGCCCGTGCCGGTGTGATCTCCACCGCGCACGGCCCGATCCCCACGCCGGCGTTCATGCCGGTCGGGACGAAGGCGACCGTGAAGACCCTGCATCCCGACGAGGTGCGTGCGCTCGGCGCCAGCGTCGTGCTCGGGAACACCTACCACCTCCACTTCCGTCCCGGCGAGGACGTGATCGAGGAGCTCGGCGGGTTGCACGCGTTCTCCGGCTGGGACGGGCCGATCCTCACCGACTCGGGTGGGTTCCAGGTCTTCTCCCTGCGACACACCCTGCTCGCCGTCGACGACGACGGGGTCACCTTCCGCTCGGTCTACGACGGCCGGGCGGAGCGGTTCACGCCGGAGTCGGTGGCCGAGATCCAGCGCCGGCTCGGGTCGGACATCGCGATGTGCCTCGACATCTGTCCTCCGGCCTCCGCGACGCACGAGGAGCACGAGGAGGCGGTGCGGCGCACGACGATCTGGGCGGAGCGGCAGCTCGAGCTCCCCCGGGGGCCGGGTCAGCTGCGCTTCGCGATCGCGCAGGGAGGGACCGACGAGGGCCTCCGCCGGCGGTCGATCGCCGAGGTGACCGCCCTGCCGTTCGACGGGTTCGCGCTCGGCGGGCTCGCGGTCGGCGAGAGCAGGGCCGAGATGCTGGAGACCGTGGGGTGGGCCGCGACGCTCCTTCCGACGGACCGGCCGCGGTACTTCATGGGGCTCGGGGACCCGGAGGGGATTCTCGAGGTCGTCGCGCGGGGGATCGACATCTTCGACTGCGTGCTGCCGACGCGCATGGCCCGCACCGGGACGGCGCTCACGGCGGACGGCCGGCTCAACCTGCGGAACGCGCGCTTCGTGCGGGATCCGGGGCCGATCGAGGAGGGCTGCGGGTGCCCGGTGTGCACGCGGTTCTCGCGCGCCTACGTCAGGCACCTCGTGAACCAGGAGGAGCTTCTCGCGCTGCGACTCCTCACCCAGCACAACCTCTGGTTCGTCCTGCGGCTCACGGCCGGCGCCCGTGAGGCGATCCTGCGCGGCGACTTCGATCGGTACCGTCGCGAGGCGCTCGCGCGACTCCACGGCGCCGCCTCTGCATAATCTATGGAGCTAGCGATCGGGGCGACCGAGCCCCAGGGAGAGCCGTGGCCAGTCTGATCATCATCGTCGCCATGTTCGTGCTGCTGTGGATCCTGCTGATCCGCCCGCAGCGGACGCGGCAGCAGAAGCAGCAGCAGATGCTCTCGTCGATCGACGTCGGGGACGAGATCCTCACCGTCGGCGGCCTGTACGGCATCGTGCAGGAGATCGACGAGGAGGAGGACCTCGTCGTCGAGATCGCCGAGGGGATCCAGGTGCGCATCGCACGCCGCGCCGTCGGCACCGTCGTCAAGCCCGACGAGGACGAGGACGACGAGGTCGTGGGCGACGCCGACGCCGTCGAGGACGAGCTCGTCACCGTCCCCGAGGGCGACGCCAGCCTCGAGGCGACGCAGAAGCGCATGTCCTGAGCCTCGGTGCGCCGAAGAAGGGGTCGTTGCCACTCGTGAGGAATCCGTGTGCATGCACCCGCCTGAACACCGTTCCAACACGGGCACCGCTACCCTGACCGCCGGATCGTGACACGTCGCGCAGCCATCATCGTCCTCGGGCTGGTCGTGGCCGCCCTCGTCGGCGTCGCGCTCCTCGCCATCCCTGCGAGCCCACTGCACAAGGAGACGACGCTCGGGCTCGACCTCCAGGGCGGGCTCGAGGTCACGCTCCAGGCGGTCCCACCGGCCGACCGTGAGCTGACCGACGACGACCTCGATCGATCGGTCGAGATCATGCGCAACCGCGTCGACCGCCTCGGTGTCGCCGAGCCCGAGATCCGGAAGCAGGGGAGCGACCAGATCACGATCCAGCTCCCCGGCGTCCGCGACCCGGAGGCGGCGGCGAAGGTGATCGGGAAGACCGCCCAGCTCGAGCTCTACGATCTCGAGACGTCGCTCACCGGCCCGTCGATCGACGCCCGTGGGAACCCCGTCCCGACGCCCAGGCTGTACGACCTGCTCGCGCGCGTGCAGTCGGTCGCGGAGTCCGGGAACCCCGACCAGTGGTACGTCTTCAACGCCAAGAAGAAGCTGCTCGTCGGCCCGGTCGCCACGCGCGAGGCGGCGCTCGAGCAGTGGGACGGGAAGCTGCCGAAGGGGCACAAGCTGTTCGCCGCGCCGGAGGGCACGGTCGCCGTCACCTGCGGCCCGAACGCCGTGGTGTGCCCGGGGCAGCCCGGGAACCAGCGCTCCTGGTACCTGTTCAAGTACGAGCCGCCGGAGATCCCGCAGATGACGGGAGCCGACCTCAAGCTCTCCGGCACCCGTGCGGACTTCGACACGAGCCCGGGTGGCGGCGGAGCGCCGATCGTGACGATGGAGTTCACGGACCGGGGCGCGAAGAAGTTCGAGGAGATCACCCGCGACGAGTGGATCCGCGGACGCGTCCGGCAGGCGCCGCAGCACTTCGCGATCGTGCTCGACCGCGAGATCAGGACGTGGCCGCAGATCGACTACACGGACTCGTCGCTCTCGGGCGGCATCGGCGGCGGTCGCGCCCAGATCCAGGGGCTCCAGTCGCTCGACGAGGCGAAGGACATCGCGATCGTGCTCCAGACGGGCGCGCTGCCCGTGAAGTTCGTGACGCTCGACCAGACGGCGATCTCCGCCACGCTCGGCAAGGACTCGCTCGACGAGGCGAAGCGTGCGGCCTTGATCGGCCTCCTGGCGGTCGTAATCTTCCTGCTCGTCGTCTACCGGTTCCTCGGCGTCGTCGCGGTGCTCGGGCTGTTCGTCTACGCGGCGTTCCTCTACGCGACGATCCTGCTCTTCAACGTCACGCTCACCTTGCCCGGCATCGCCGGGCTCGTGCTCACACTGGGGGTGGCGGCCGACGCCAACATCGTCATCTTCGAGCGCATCAAGGAGGAGGCCCGCGCGGGCCGGTCGATCCGGGCCGCGATCTCGACGGGGTACTCGAAGGGCTTCGCGACGATCGTGGACGCGAACGTCGTCACCGCGATCACCGCCCTCGTCCTGTTCGCCGTCGCCACCTCGAGCGTCCGGGGCTTCGCGCTGATGCTGCTGATCGGGACGGCGATCTCGATGCTCACGGCCGTGCTCGCCACGCGCGCGTTCCTCGCCGTGCTCGCCGGCCTGCGCCTGCTCGACAACCCGCGCCTGATGGGAGCATCGGGCGGTGGGATCCCGTCGTGGCTCAAGCTCGACTACATCGGGCTGCGGCGCTACTGGTTCGGCTTCTCCGCCGTCGTCCTCGCGATCGCGATCCTCGCGATCGGGATCAAGGGGCTGAACCTCGGCATCGACTTCGAGGGCGGGACGCAGCTGAGCTTCAAGACGCCCGCTCCGGTCGCACTCGAGGACGTCCGCGCGGTCGCCGGGGACGTCGGCCAGGCCGACGCGGTGATCCAGGGACGCGGAGCGACGAGAGACGGCGGCTACCAGGACTTCCAGATCCGCACCGAGACGCTGACGACGGACGAGACACGCAGGCTCCAGTCCGGCCTCGAGCGGGAGGTCGATGCGCAGGCGTTCGGGGCGAAGAACGTCTCCGCGAGCTTCGGTCGTCAGATCGCGAACTCGGCAATCCTCGCCATCGTCGTCTCGCTGCTCCTGATCGTCGGGTACATCTCGGTTCGCTTCCAGTGGAAGTTCGCGGTACCGGTGCTCGTCGCCCTCGCGCACGACGTCCTGATCACCATCGGGATCTACGCGCTCCTCGGCCGGGAGGTGACGACGGCGACGGTCGCAGCGATCCTCACGGTGCTCGGGTACTCGATCTACGACACGATCATCATCTTCGACCGCATCCGCGAGAACATGCCCCTGATGAAGCGGGCGCCGTTCCGCGTCATCGGCAACGTCTCGCTGTGGGAGACGATCCCGCGCTCCCTGGCGACGACCTTCATCACGCTCCTCCCGATCATCTCGCTCTTCGCCTTCGGCGGCGACACGCTCAAGGACTTCGCGTTCGCGCTGCTCGTCGGGATCGGGTCCGGGGCCTACTCGTCGATCTTCGTCGGTGCGCCGCTGCTCGCGGTCTTCAAGGAGCGCGAGCCGGAGTACGCGCGCCGTCGCGACGACGAGGTGGCGCTCGCCGACGTGCAGTCGGTCGGCGGTGCGCTCGCCGCCGCCGCGGAGGAGGTCGCCGGGGAGCCGGCGTCCTCGGTCGCGGTGGCGACGGCTCCTGCCGGAGCCGAGGAGGCGCCTCCCGCGCCGTCGCCGCCGTCGGCGAAGCGCGAGCGGCGCCGTCAGCGTCGTTCGACGCGGCCGCACGGCCGGGCGCGCTGACGGCCGAGCACCGCGCGGTCGTACCCGGCACCGATCTCTGCTACACCTCACGCGTGGACGGCGACCGGGCGCACACGGAGCGCGATCGCGCCGAGACCTCGATCGGGCAGCTCGTGCTCGCCGGCGTGGGCTGGGCGGCGATGGGCGTCGAGGCGCTCGACGAGCTCGCGGACGAGCTCGCGCGCAAGGTCGGCGTCGACGTCTCGGACATGCGGTCGGCCGTGCGCGACACCGCGGTCGCGTGGCGCCGTGAGGCGGAACGCCTCGGCACCCGCGGCGACGACGCGGTCGACCGCGCGCTCGAGCGGCTCGGGCTCGCACGGCGGGAGGAGCTCGACGATCTCGCGCTCCGCATCGCCCAGGTCGAGCATCGCCTGCGCCTGCTCGAGGGCGACGGCCGCTCACCCGCGGCCTCCGACGGCGGCGAGTGAACGTCCGCAAAGAGCGAGATTTTCGGCCGTCGCGGGCGTTGACACGGCCCGTGGCCGGGCCGTAGAGTCCTGCGAGTTGAGCCGACGGGCCCCCGGGTCTGTCGGCTCAGCTCTTTCTCGGGGCCTGTTCGCACGCGTCGGCGCCTGCCACACTGCGTGCGTGGAGACCGTACGGCCACGGCGCTCGCTCGGGCGGCTGTCGGAGATCGCTCGTGTCGCGACCCGCCACGGGTTCGGCTACGCCTTCGAGCGGCGCAGCACACCGCCGGACGGCGAGATGCGCGCCGATCGTGGCCCCCGGCTCCGGGAGATGTTCGACGAGCTCGGGCCGACGTTCGTGAAGTTCGGCCAGCTGCTGTCGACACGTCCCGACGTCGTCCCGCTCGACATCGTGGTCGAGTTGCGCAAGCTCCAGGACGACGTCACGCCCTTCCCCTTCGCGCAGGTCGAGGAGGTCGTCCGGGCCGAGCTGGGGCTGACGGTGGCGCAGGCGTTCGTCGCGTTCGATGAGCAGCCGATCGCCGCGGCGTCGATCGGACAGGTCCACCGCGCGACCCTCCCGAACGGCGAGGACGTCGTCGTCAAGGTGCAGCGTCCGGACGCTCCGAAGCAGATCGAGTCGGACATCCAGCTCCTCCGGGCCGCGGCCCGGGTCGTGAGGGAGCGGGTGCACGCCCTCGACTTCGTCGACACCGGGGCCCTCGTGGACGAGTTCGCGCGGTCGATCAGACAGGAGCTCGACTACCAGCAGGAGGCCCGGAACGCCGAGGCCTTCCGTCGCAACTTCGCCGACGACGACCGCGTCGTGGTGCCCCGGGTCTGGTGGCGCTACACCACCGCGCGCATCCTCACGCTGGAGCGCCTCGAGGGGACGCAGATCCGCGACCTCGACGTCTCCGACTGGTCGGACGACGAGCGGCGGGAGCTCGCGTACCGCATGACCGACGCCTGGATGACGATGATCTTCCGTCACGGCTTCTTCCACGGCGATCCGCATCCGGCCAACATCCTGGTGCTCGAGGACGGCTCGCTCGGGCTCGTCGACTTCGGGCTGGCCGGCCGCCTGACGCCCGAGGACATGGTGCGCCTGACCCGGCTCTTCGTCGACGCCGCCACCGAGAACGTCACGGCCCTTCCGCGGCGCCTGGCGGATCTCGGCGTCGAGTACCCGCGCGAGCGGGAGGACGAGCTCCGCTCGCGGCTCGAGGAGCTGTACTACCGCTACTACGGCACGCGTCTCTCGGACATCGACCCGATCGAGGTGATCCGGGAGGGGTTCAACCTCATCTACGCGATGAACCTGCGCCTGCCGACGCGGTTCATGATCCTCGACAAGGCGATCGCGACGCTCGGCTCGGTCGGGGTCGAGCTCTACCCGGGGTTCAACGTCTTCGAGGTCGCGAGACCGTACGCGAAGCAGCTCCTCGCGGAGCGCCTCTCGCCGCGGCGGCTCGCCCTCCTGGCGCACCGCGAGGCCCGCGAGCTCGCCGGGGTCGCGCGCGAGCTGCCGTACCAGATGCACGACGTGCTCGAGACCGCCCGCAGAGGGCAGTTCGAGATGACGATCCACAACCCCGGCATCGACCACCTCGAGGAGCGGCTCGACCACGCGGTGAACCGCGTCGTCGTCGGCCTCATCGTCGCGGCCGGCCTGCTCGGCTCGGCGATCGTCGGCACCGCCACCGAGGGCCCCAAGATCATCGGCGTGCAGGTGCTCGCCTTCGTCGGCTTCATGCTCTCCGGGATATTCGGCATCTGGCTGATCTGGGGCGTCCTCCGCTCCGGGCGCCTGTAGGCCGGGGATCGACACGCCGCCCCGAAATCGCCACATGCCGCTCGACCTCGCCGTCGTCTGGTCGCCCGCGCACGCGGGGCACGTTCCGGGTGGCGAGGTCTGGATCGGGATGCCGACCGCGGGCGACGAGGTGCCCCGCCGCGTCGACGTCGTCCTCGAGGCGCTGGCCGACGCGGGAGCGTCCCTCGTCGAGGCCCGGCCCCACGACGACGTCGCGCTGCTCGACGTCCACGACCCCGAGCTCGTCGGGTTCCTCCGCGACGCGTGGCACGAGTGGCAGCGCGTCGGCTACGAGGAGGACCCGGGCCAGGATCGCGTCGTCCCCTACGTCTTCGCGCACCCCGGCCTGACCGCCGGTGTCGACCCCGTCGTGCCGGCATCGACGGCGGCGCGAACCGGGATGTGGGCGTACGACACGATGACGCCGATCGGCCCGGGGACGTGGGCCGCGGCGCGCGGCGCCGTCGACGCGGCACTCACGGCCTGCGACCTCGTCCTGGCCGGGGCGCCCGTCGCGTACGCGTGCACCCGGCCGCCGGGCCACCACGTGACCCGGGCTGCCTACGGCGGCTCCTGCTACCTGAACAACGCCGCGATCGCCGCCGCGCACCTGCGCCGCGGCGGTCACCCGCGGGTCGCGCTGCTCGACCTCGACGCGCACCACGGCAACGGCGCGCAGTCGATCTTCTGGGAGCGGGACGACGTGCTCACCGGCTCCGTCCACGTCGACCCCGAGGCCGGGTGGTTCCCGCACTTCCTCGGCCGTTCCGTCGAGCGGGGCGCGGGAGCGGGGGAGGGCGCGAACCTCAACGTGCCCGTTCCGCCCGGGACCGGCGACCGGGCGTGGCTCGAGGCGGTCGACCGGCTCGTCGGCTTCGCCCGTGACGGCGGTGCGACCGCGCTCGTCGTCGCGCTCGGGGTCGATGCGGCCGAGGGAGATCCGAACAGCCCGTTGCGCGTCGGCGCCGAGGGGTTCCGGGAGGCCGGGCGGCACCTCGGTCGGCTCGGGCTCCCGTCGGTGGTCGTCCAGGAGGGCGGCTACGACCTCTCGACGCTCGGCCCGCTCGTGCTCGCGGCTCTCGAGGGCCTCATCCGAACGGGAAGGCATGACTCTTGACGCACCGTCCGGCGACGACGATGATCGTCCACATCCCTGGGGTCCGGAGAAGGAGAGGCTCGTGATGAACCTTCATCGTGCCGTTGCCGCGCTCGCGGTCGTGCTCGTCGCGCTTGGATCCGTCACCGTCGCGCTGGCCGCCGACGAGGACGGCGAGAAGGTCGTGCTGACGGTGGGCAACGTCGGGAAGCTCGACAGTCCCAACGTCACCGTCGGCTACACGGTCGAGGCGTACGAGCTGTGGAACCTCCACTACGCGACGCTGACGGACAAGGCCGCCGACGACTTCGCGACCATTCCGGGGCTCGCCGAGTCGTGGGAGGGCTCCGACGACGGCCTCACGTGGACGTACACGCTTCGCGAAGGCCTGCAGTGGTCGGACGGCGAGCCGCTCACCGCCGAGGACATCGCGTACACGATCAACCGCGCTCGCGACGAGGAGTGGCTGAACCACTTCTCGACGGTCGAGAACCTCACGGCGGAGGCGACGGACGACACGACACTGGTCGTGACGTCGAAGGTGCCGGATCCCAAGCTTCCGACGCTCGACGTCTACATCGTCCCCAAGCACGTCTACGAGGACATCTCCGCCGACGAGATCACGAAGTACGACGCCCTCGACGGCGTCGGCTCGGGCCCCTTCACGCTCGCCGAGTGGAAGAAGGGCCAGTACTGGCGCATGGTCGCCAACGAGAACTACTGGGGCGGCACGCCGGCGATCGACGAGGTCGTGTTCCGCGTGTTCTCGAACGCCGACGCGATGGTCTCGGCGCTCGAGCAGGGCGAGCTCGACGCGGCGATGGCGGTGCCGTCGTCGGCCTTCGAGCGCCTCTCGAGCGCCGAAGGGATCGTCACGGTCGAGGGGCAGCAGGGCGGCTTCAACGAGATCGGGCTCAACGCCGGTGCCGGCTTCGGCAAGCCGCACCCGGCGCTCCTCGACGTCCGCGTCCGCCAGGCGATCGCCCACGCCATCGACAAGCAGACGCTCGTCGAACGGGTGTTCAGCGGCATCGGCGAGGTCGGCGAGACGATGTCGGTGTCGCCCGACCGGAAGTGGCTCCCCGAGCTGTCGGAGGAGGAGCGGTTCGAGTTCGACCTCGACAAGGCGAACGCGATCCTCGACGAGGCCGGCTACGAGGACACGGACGGGGACGGGATCCGTCAGATGCCGGACGGCACCGACCCGCTCGTCTTCCGCTACGCCAACCGCACCGAGTCGCAGTACGCGAAGCCGATCGCCGAGTTCGTGACCGGGTGGCTGAAGGAGATCGGCATCGACACCACGATCTCCTCCTACGACGACAGCCAGCTCGGCGAGGTGATCGGGAAGGGCGAGTACGAGCTCTTCTGGTGGGGCTGGGTGCCGTTCGTCGACCCTGACCCGCAGCTCTCGTACTTCATCTGCGACCAGGTGAGCACGGACCCCGACGATCCGTTGAACTACTACAACGACGCGAGCTGGTGCAACGAGGAGTACGACCGTCTCTACCAGCAGCAGAAGGTCGAGCTCGACGAGGAGAAGCGCGTCGAGATCGTCCACGAGATGCTCAAGCTCTTCTACGACGAAGCGGCGTTCATCGTCACGGACTACAGCCCCGACCTGCAGGCGTACCGCACCGACCGCTTCGAGGGGTGGTTGCGGCAGCCGGCCGACACCGGGCCCGTGATCTTCTCGAACACGTCTCCGACGTACTTCAACCTCACGCCGATCGCGTCGTCCGGGAGCGACGACGGCGGCCTGTCGACGGGTGGGATCGTCGCGATCGTGATCGTTGGGGTGATCGTGCTGGGCGGTGCCGCCTGGCTGGTCACGCGACGCCGGAGCGCGGAAGAGCGCGAGTAGGGCGGTCTTGGCACGATCGAGTCGAGACGGGGGCGGGGTCTCTCCCGCCCCCGTGGGCTCCCGGCACCCGAGGTAGGAGCGCGTCGTGAGCGCCCGCTACGCAGTCGGGAAACTCCTCGGCGCGCTCGGCACGCTCGTCTTCGTCGTCGTCTTCAACTTCTTCCTGTTCCGGATCGTCGCCACGGACCCGGTCGCCGTCCTCTACCGAGGCCGCAATCTCTCGGACTCGCAGCGTGACGAGCTGACCCGCCAGTTCGGGCTCGACGGCTCGCAGCTGACGCAGTTCCTGCGCTACGTCGAGCAGACGGTTCAGCTCAACTTCGGGCGCTCCTACGCGACGAACCGCGGTGTGATGGAGGAGATCTGGAGTGCCATGCCGGCGACGATCGCTCTCGTCGGTGTCGCGACGATCCTGTCGACGGTGTTCGGCCTGTGGATGGGCGCCGCGGCCGGCTGGCGGCGCGGCACGACGAAGGACCGCGTCCTCACGTCGTCGTCGATGGTGACGTGGTCGATGCCCGACTTCTGGCTGGGGATGCTCCTGCTCACGTTCTTCTCGGTCAGGCTCGACCTCTTCCCGACGAGCGGCATCACCGACCCCGCGTCCGACGCGACGGGTCTCTCGAGGCTGCTCGACCAGGCGTGGCACATGGCGCTGCCGTGCGCAACGCTCGCGATCGCATACGTGGGCGAGTACGCGCTCGTGATGCGCTCGTCCCTGATCGACGTCATGCGCGAGGACTACCTCACCCTGGCGCGGGCCAAGGGCCTCCGCGACATCGACGTTCGCAACCGGCACGCGGTGCGGAACGCGCTGCTCCCGTCGACCGCGTTGATCGCGATCAACTTCGGGTTCGTGATCTCGGGCGCGATCGCGGTGGAGACCGTCTTCTCCTGGCCCGGGCTGGGGCTGCTCACCTACGAGTCGCTCCGAGGGCCCGACCTTCCGATGCTGCAGGGGCTGTTCCTCGTCTTCAGCGCGTCCGTGATCCTCTTCAACCTGCTCGCGAACCTGCTGTACCCGCTCCTCGACCCGCGGGTGCGCTACCAGTGAGCAGCCAGGCGACGACAGCCGGCCCGAGGCGTCTCGCATGGGAGCGGCGGCAGCGCGCGTTCAGGCGCAGCTGGTCGGAGTACCGGCGCGACCGCGAGGGGCTGATCGGCCTGGTGGTGCTCGTCGTCTTCGTGCTCGTCACGCTGCTCGCACCGCTGATCGCCGACGTCGACGACCTGCGCGCCGTCAACACGACCGACAACCCGGTGTGGGCTCCTCCGTCGGACTTCGCGCCGCTCGGCACCGACAGCCTGGGGCGTCCCGTCTACGACCAGCTCGTGTACGGCTCGCGCATCAGCCTGCTCGTCGGCGTCGCGGCCACGTTGATCGCGATCGTGATCGGCACCGTGGTGGGCGTGCTCGCGGGCTTCTTCGGCGGGTGGCTCGACAGCGTCCTCGCCCGTCTCTCCGAGTGGTTCCTCGTGATCCCGTTCATCCCGCTCGCGATCGTGCTGGCCGCGATCCTCGGACCGTCCCTGCGCAACATCATCGTCGTGATCGGCATCACCTCGTGGCCGACGACGGCGCTCCTCATCCGCGCCCAGGTGCTGAGCGTGAAGCAGCGCCTCTACGTCGACCGCAGCCGCGCGCTCGGCGCCTCCGGCCGCCACGTGATGGGACGTCACATCCTGCCCAACGTGATGCCGCTCGTGATCGCGAACGCCACACTGACCGTCCCGATCGCGATCCTCTCCGAGACGACGCTCGCTTTCCTCGGGCTCGGCGACCCGCTGCAGGTGTCCTGGGGGCAGATGCTCGACGAGGCGTTCTCGGCCGGCGCGCTCGGCCGCGAGGCGTGGTGGTGGTACCTCCCGCCGGGTCTCTGCGTGATCGCCGTCGTGCTCGCCTTCACCCTGATCGGGCGGGCGCTCGAGGGGATCCTCGACCCGCGGCTGCGGGAGCGGCGCGGATGAGCGAGCCGGTCCTCGTCGTCCGCGACCTGCACGTCACGTACCCGGGCGACGTCCCGGCCGTGCGCGGCGTCGACTTCGTGCTCCGACCCGGCGAGACGCTCGGCCTCGCCGGCGAGTCGGGGTGCGGCAAGTCGACGATCGCCGGGGCCCTCCTGCGGCTGCTCCCGGCGGGGACGAAGGTCACCGGCGACGTGCTCCTCGACGGCGAGGACGTGCTCGCCCTGCGCCCCGGCCGGCTCCGTGCCGTGCGCTGGACGGCGCTCTCGATCGTGTTCCAGGGAGCACTGCACTCGCTCAACCCCGTGCAGAGGATCGGCGACCAGATCGCCGAGCCGATCCGGGTGCACGGGCTCGCCTCCGGCGACGCAGACGTCAGGCTGCGGGTGGGCGAGCTGCTCGAGACGGTGGGCCTCCCCGCCAGCCGCGCCTCGGACTTCCCGCACCAGCTCTCGGGGGGGCAGCGCCAACGCGTCCTGATCGCGCTCGCCCTGGCATGCGACCCCCGTGTGCTCGTCGCCGACGAGCCGACGACGGCGCTCGACGTGATGGTGCAGGCGCAGGTGCTGCGACTGCTCGAGGAGCTGCAGCAGGAGCTCGGCCTGGCGATGCTCTTCATCACGCACGACCTGTCCACGCTCGCGTACGTCTGCCGGCGCCTGGCCGTCATGTACGCGGGACGCATCGTCGAGGAGGGACCGAGCGACCAGGTGTTCGCGGCACCGGCGCATCCGTACACGGCGGCGTTGGCGGCGGCGTTCCCCGTGATCGGCGACCCGCGCTACCGGATGGCGCCGTCCGGGCTCGGCGGAGACCCGCCGGACCCGCGCTCCGTCCCCTCCGGCTGCCCGTTCCACCCGCGGTGCACGCTCTCGGTCGACGAGTGCGCGTCGTGGGAGGTCGAGCGCCGGCCTGCGGGCGACGATCGCTGGGCCGCCTGCCTCCACGTCGGAAGGAGCGCGTCGTGACGAAGGAGCCGCTGCTCCAGCTCCGCGGGCTCGAGGTCGCCTTCGCGGCTCGCAAGGGCACCGTGGCGAGGGCGGTGGACGGCGTCGACCTCGACGTGAGAGAGGGCGAGGTGCTCGCGCTCGTCGGTGAGTCCGGCTGCGGCAAGACGACGCTCGCGCGCGCGGTGCTCGGGCTCGTGCGTCCGGCAGCCGGGGACGTCCGGTTCCGCGGCGAGCCGCTGCGCTACGACGGTCGCTCGCTCAAGCGCTACCGCCGCGGCGTGCAGATGGTGTTCCAGGATCCCACCGGCGCGCTCAACCCACGGCAGACGATCTACGAGGCCGTCGCCGAGGGCCTCCGCATCCACGGGCTCACGAAGGGGGAGGAGACGAAGGTCGCGGAGGCGCTCTCGATGTCGGGCCTGCGGCCGCCGGAGCGCTTCTTCCAGCTCTACCCCTACGAGGTCTCCGGTGGCCAGCGACAGCGGGTCGTGATCGCCGGCGCAATGGCCCTCGAGCCCTGGCTGCTCGTCGCCGACGAGCCCGTGTCGAGCCTCGACGCCTCCGTCCGCGGGGAGATCCTGGCACTGATGCTCCGCCTCGTCCGCGACGCAGGGGTGACGATCCTCGTGGTGACGCACGACCTCGGGCTCGCATGGAACATCGCCGACCGGGTCGCCGTCATGTACCTCGGGCGCATCGTCGAGCTCGGCGAGACCGAGGAGCTGTTGTCCGCTCCCCGCCATCCGTACACGAAGGCGCTGCTGTCGGTGGTGCCCGAGGCGGGGCGGATCGAGCAGCAGATCCTGGAGGGAGAGGCGCCCGACCCGACCCGGATCCCCGAGGGCTGCCGCTTCCATCCCCGGTGCCCGCTCGTGCAGTCGGGCGAGGCCGCACGGCTCGCCGTCGCCGAGCGGTGCCTCGCCGAGGACGTCGCGCTCACGACGGTGGCGGACGTCCCCGGCCACGTCGTCGCGTGCCACGCGGCTGCGGCCGTCGACCGGTCGGTCTGAGTCGACCGACGGCGGCGAACCGAGCGCCCCCGTGCCGGGGAACGGTCTCGCCGGCTTCGCCCCGCAGGCCGGGTTCAGGCGAGGAGCCTCGGGATCGTCCGCTCCGTGCGCCGGTCGAGTCGCTCGCCGACGTCCTCCTCCCCGGCACGCACGTCGACGACGACGTGGTAGGCGTCCGCGTCCGACCGCACCTCGAGGCGCGCCTCGGTGACCACCTCCGCCTCGGGCCACGCGACGCGGTAGCGCGCCGTCCCGATGACCCACGCACGGGCGGGGTCGTCGGTGGAGACGCCCGCGGTGCCCTCGTACCGTTCCTCGACCGTGGCGCCGAAGGGCGCGTCGTAGTCCGCCCCGTACCCCGTGACGGCCCGTGTCTCACGACCGAGGACGTCCCGGTCGATGCGCCACGTCACGGGCGGCGACGCCCCGCCCCCGTCGGGTGGCGCGGTCGGCGCCGGAGGGAAGGAGGGCGGGGGTGCGACCGGCGGGCCGTCCAGCACGGGGAGGTCGAGCGCGATGCTCTCGCGCTCGACGAGGAGCTCGCCCGCCACGGGCGGCGGCCACGTGTTCGGCCAGTCGGCCCCCGAGAGGGCGAGCCGCACGCGGTGCCCGGCCTCGAAGACCCACGACGTCGCCTCGAGCTCGACCTCGACCTCGGTCGGGACACCCGGCTCGAGCGGGGAGGGGGTCGTGTGGCTCTCGCGATGCGTGAGGTTCAGCGTGCCGCGCGACACGAGCGCCGACGTCCCGTCCGGGAACACGTCGCAGACCCGCACGGCGAGGTAGGCGATCGGCGTGCTCGACGTCACGCGCAGACGCAGCCGCGGGTAGCCCATCACGTCGAGCTCGTCCTCGAGCGGCTCCCAGTCGACGACGAGCGACAGCGCGTCGTCGAAACGCTGGTCGGTGGGCTGTCCCCACGGCAGCTTCCCCGCGCACGAGTTCCACGCCGTGACGCCCACGTCGCCGCGTACGACGATTCGGTCGGTGCCGATCCCGGGCGGTGTGAGCGTCGACAGGCGAAGCCGTTCCGGAGGCCAGGTCGGCTCCGAGCGCCACTCGCCACGGACCTCCGGGAGGTCGGGCGCCGGGCGCGTCGAGCGGCGCGCGAAGACCGCGATCGGCGGCTCCTCGTCGACCCCGTTGCGCTCGTCGCGGAGCCAGCGACCGAACCAGCGGCAGAGCTCGGGCACGAGGTCGATGTGGGGCCCCGGGAGCGACGTCGCAGGGGAGCTGTGGCTCCACGGGCCGAGCACGAGCCGCTTCGGGCAGCGGAGCGCCTCCCAGGTGCGGAGGGTGGCGTTCCGGTACCCGTCGGCCCAGCCGCCGACGATCATGGTCGCGCACGTGATCCGGGCGTAGTCCGGCCGCAGCGACCCGTGCCGCCAGTAGGCGCCGTCGGCCTGCTCCTCGAGCCACCTCAGCACCCAGGCCGGCGTCTCCTCGAGGCGCCGCCGCCATTCGTCCCGCCAGCCCTCCCCGAACACGGCCGGGACGGGAGGCAGCGCGTTGCCGGCGAGCATGTACGTGACCCAGTCGACGAGGTCGATCGCGCGCACCGCGCCGCCCATGTAGTGGACGTCGTCGGTGTAGCGGTCGTCCGTCGCGTAGATGGGGACGATCGCGTGGAGCGCCGGCGGGCGGAGGCACGCGACCTGGATCGAGTTGAAGCCCGACCACGACGTCCCGTACATCCCGACGCGCCCGTTCGACCACTCCTGGGCGGCGAGCCAGGCGATCACCTCGCAGATGTCGGCGTGCTCGTCCGCCGTGTACTCGTCGACGGCGATCCCCTCGGACGACCCCGTGCCCCGGATGTCGAGCCGGCACACGGCGAGGCCACCCTCCTCGCACAGCCGCTCGTACTCGGCCGCGTAGGACGAGGTCAGGTCGTCCATCCGGTACGGCAACGCCTCGAGCACGACCGGTGCGGGGAGGTGATCGGGGAGCCAGATCCGGGCCGCGAGGCGGACGCCGTCGGGCATCGTGATCCATGCGCGACGCTCCTCCACGCGGGGATCCTACGGGCGCGTAGGATCGCGCCGCGTGGACCTGCGTCTCACCGACGAGCAACGGCGACTCCGCGACGACGCGGCTGCGTTCTGCCGCTCGATTCGACCGCTGCTCGAGGCGGACGCGGAGTGGAGGCGGCAGGGGATGCTCTCCGACGGCGACTCGGTCGAGGTGAACACGGCGCTCGGCCGGGCCGGCTGGATCGGCATGTCGTGGCCGGCCGAGCTCGGGGGCCGCGGCCTGAGCCGACTCGACGCCACGCTCGTGGAGGAGGTCTTCGGGTACCACTGGCTGCCGCTCTCCTCGTACCTGCTCTCGTACAAGACGATCGGCGCGGCGCTCGAGCGGTTCGCACCGCCCGGGCTCCGGGACGCGTTGCTGCCGCCGATCGCGCGCGGGGAGCTCGTGTTCTGCCAGGGATTCTCCGAGCCGGGTGCCGGCAGCGACCTCGGGGCGCTGACGACGCGCGCCGTCCGGCGCGGGGACTCGTTCGTGGTCGACGGGCAGAAGATCTGGACGTCGAGCGCGCAGCTCGCCGACTGGATCTACCTCGCGGTCCGCACCTCGGCGGAGGAGCCCAAGCATCGGGGCATCTCCGTGCTGGTGGCGCCGATGGACACGCCGGGGATCGAGGTGCGGACGTTCCCGACGCTCGGCGGCGGCGTCCTCTGCGAGGTCTTCCTCGACGGTGTGGAGGTTCCCGCCGCGAACCTCGTCGGCGAGCTCCACGGAGGCTGGCGTGTCCTGATGTACACGCTCGACTTCGAGCGCATCACCGCCGAGAAGGTGGGCGGCGCCGTCTGGGTGCTCGACGGCGTCGAGGGGTGGCTCCGGGAGCGGGGGCAGCTCGACCGGGCGGCGCGCGAGCGGGTCGCCCGGCTGCGCGGCGAGGCCGCCGCTGCCCGCCTCCTCTCGCTCCGGGCGGCCGACGCCCTCGACCGGGAGGCTCCGGCCAGCCATCTCTCCGCGATGGCCAAGCTCGCGGGTGCCCGGCTCGTGCAGCGGACCGCGACGGCGGCGGTCGAGCTGCTCGGGCCGGAAGGGCTCGCCGAGGGTGCGGCCGCGCCGGTCGGGGGGCGCGCCGCCGGCATGGTGCGCGCGAGCGTCGGGTCGACGATCGCCGGCGGCACGGCGGAGATCCAGCAGCTCGTGATCGCGCGACGGGGGCTCGGCCTGCGATGAGCGCCCCGCTCGAGGGCATCAGGGTCGTCGAGTACGCCCAGTACGTCGCGGGGCCGCTCTGCGGGCTCGTTCTCGCCGACCTCGGGGCCGACGTCGTCAAGGTCGAGCCCCCGTCCGGGGACGGTTACCGGCACGTGATGCCGATCGCCCCCGGGCTCGGCCGGTTCTTCGTGCCGCTGAACCGGGGCAAGCGGTCGGTCGTGCTCGACCTCAAGACCCCGGAGGGCCTCGCCGGCAGCAGGGCGCTCGTCGCGTCGGCCGACATCGTCCTGCACAACTTCCCGCCCGGCCGCGACGAGCGCTTCGAGCTCGGCTGGGAGCACCTGCACGCGCGTCGGCCCGCGCTCGTGCTCGGCGTCGTCACCTCGTTCGGGTCGGACGGGCCCCTGGCCGGCACCCCCGCCTACGACCTCGTGGCCCAGGCGCACGCGGGGCTGCTGACGGCCCACTCCTCCACGGGCGACGATGTCCCGGTGCGTGCCGGGGGCATCCCGATCGCCGACCTCACGGCCGGCTTCCTCCTCTCGTCGGCCGTGCTCGCGGCGCTCGTCCGCGCCCGCGTGACGGGCGACGGCTCGCGGGTCGAGACGTCGCTGCTCCAGGCGGCGCTCGCCGTCCAGGTGCAGGACCTCGTCTGGCTGCCCGGAGAGCACCCGGACGCCGCGCGCGCGGCGGGCCCGGCCGACCTCGAGGCCCGGGCCTCGGAGATCCGCCTCGGGCT
>NZ_DBNHWK010000021.1:0-3398 GCF_057140465.1 Gaiella sp. | reverse complement strand
CTCTCCGGGGTTCTATCCCCGGTCGTGTTGCCTCCCCATTCCCCAATCCCGGGGGAGGTGGTCATAGGGTGCGATGCGGCGCCATGGAGGACAACTAGACGGGGGGCTAGTTCGAACAGGACCTACGGCGAAGCCCCCTCTCCGTGACGGCGGCGCATAGTGTGAGGGTGACCGCGATGGGTGCCCCGGCACGCTCGCCGGGAGGATGGGTGGAGCGACGACTGATGGTCCTGCGGAGGGTCTTCCCCTTCTGCGCCCTCGTCGTGCTCCCGGTGCTCCTCGAGTCGATGATGCTCGTGCGGGCCGGCGACAGCTTCGCCATCGACTTCGACCAGACCTTCCTTCCCGCGACGGAGCGGCTCGTCTCCGGGGAATCACCGTATCCTGCGTACGGCTACCCACCGCTCGTCGTGTTCGCGCTGAGCCCGCTCGCGGTGCTCCCGGCGCCGGCCGTCCTCTTCGTGGTCGCGCTCGCGCTCGCCGTGCCGCTCTCGTTGTGGCTCCTCGGCGTCCGCGACTGGCGCGTGTACGGGGCGGCGTTTCTCTGGGCACCCGTCTTCCACGGGCTGCAGACGGCGAACGTGACTCTGCTCCTGCTTCTCGGCTTCGCGGCTGCCTGGCGCTACAGGGAGCGCATCCGTCCGCTCGCGGTGGCCGGTGGGCTCACGATCGCCGCGAAGATCATCTGCTGGCCCCTCGTCCTGTGGCTCGTCGCGACGCGCCGCGTACGTTCCGCGCTCGCCGCAGTGGCCGTCGCCGCCGGCGTCACGTTCGGGCTCTGGGCGACGCTCGGCTTCTCGGGACTGCTCGACTATCCGTCGAGCATGGAGCGGCTGAGCGGGGAGGAGTCACCGTCGAGCTACACGGTCAAGGCGCTCGCCGTCGATCTCGGGCTCGGCGGGCGGACCGGCGCGGTGCTGATGGTCGCGGTCGCCGTGACCGCCCTCGTCGCCTGCCTGGTGCTCGGCAGGCGCGGTGACGACCGACGCTCCTACGCCTTCGCCGTGCTCGCCGCCGTCGTCGCATCTCCGATCGTGTGGCTGCACTCGTTCGCCCTGCTCCTCGCCCCGCTGGCGCTCGCGCGGCCGCGCTTCTCGAAGGTCTGGCTCCTGCCGGCCGTGCTCTGGGTCGCGTCGGGCACCGGCAACGGCTCCCCGTTGCAGACGGCGATCGTGCTGTGTGTGGCCGCCGTCGTCTTCGTCGCCTCGATAGGGGGGCCGAGCATCGGGCGGCCAAGCGTCGAGCCTCACGCCGTTCCGGAGCCGTCGCGGTGAGGCGTCGGCTCGACTGAGACGCGAGGCTCTGCGAGGATTTCCGCGTGTCCGTCGCCCAGGACAACGACCGCGGCCCGGCCAGAGCCGAGCGCCGAGCTCCGCCGGACGGCAGCGCGCGCCGTCCGTGGCGCACCGAAGGTGTCCCTAAACGGCGCGTTCCGCGGTTCCTGCGTACGAGTCGCCGGAGGCGCCTGTTCCTCTGGGGCACCGTCGCCGTGCTGCTCGCGGTCAACCTCTACCTCGTCAACGTCGTGTTCGCCCCCGAGGAGCGGCGGGCGACGATTTCCTACAACGAGTTCGACCGACAGCTGAGGCAAGGGAACATCGAGGAGATCGACGTCCGTGGCTCGACGATCTGGGGCTCGTTCCGTCAGCCGGTGAAGCTCTCCAGCGACGCCGCGGCTGCCCCCTACGAGCGCTTCGACACCGAACGGCCGACGTTCGCGCAGGACGACCTGCTCGCGACGCTGCTGGCCGACGGCATCAAGGTCAACGCCGAATCACCCGGGGTGTCGCGGTCGTTTCTCTCGGCGGCGATCCTCAGCGTGCTCCCGCTGCTCGTGCTGATCGTGCTCTACGTGCTGATCATCAGGCGCCTGCTGGGGCGGTCGGGCGGGATGGGGATGGGGAAGTCCCGTGCCCGCGTGTACGACCGCGAGGAAACGGCGCGGGTGACGTTCGAGGATGTCGCCGGCATCGACGAGGTGAAGGCGGAGCTCGAGGAGATCGTCGACATGCTGCAGGACCCCGAGCGCTACGACCGCCTCGGTGCGACGATCCCCCGTGGCGTGCTGCTCTCGGGGCCTCCCGGGGCGGGCAAGACGCTCCTCGCGCGTGCCGTCGCCGGCGAGGCGGACGTGCCGTTCTACTCCGCATCGGCCTCCGAGTTCGTCGAGATGATCGTCGGTGTCGGCGCGAGCCGGGTGCGTGACCTGTTCGCCGAGGCACGCAAGATGGCACCCGCGATCGTGTTCATCGACGAGATCGACGCGGTGGGTCGCGCCCGCGGCGGCCAGCGTGTCGGCGCCGTCGACGAGCGCGAGCAGACGCTCAACCAGATCCTCACGGAGATGGACGGGTTCACGGGGCGCGAGGGGGTGATCGTGCTCGCTGCGACGAACCGCACCGACGTCCTCGATCCTGCGCTGCTGCGGCCCGGCCGCTTCGACCGTCGCGTCGCGGTTCACGCGCCCGATCAGCACGGGAGGGAGGAGATCCTCCGGGTGCACACGCGTCACGTCCCTCTGGCCGATGACGCCGATCTCGGGGCGCTCGCGGCGTCGACGCCCGGGATGGTCGGGGCGGACCTCGCGAACCTCGTCAACGAGGCCGCGCTCCTCGCCGCCAGGCGACGACACGACGCGGTCACTCGCGCGGACTTCTACGACGCATTCGAGAAGGTCGTGCTCGGGGCAGCCCGACATCTCGTGATGCCCGAGCCCGAGCGCATCAGGACGGCGTACCACGAATCAGGGCATGCTCTCGTCGCGATGCTCGTGCCGGGGGCGGACCCCGTCCGCAAGATCTCGATCATCCCGCGTGGCCAGGCGCTCGGGGTCGTCTTCCAGAGCCCCGAAGAGGATCGGTACGGCTGGACCGTGAGCCAGCTCCGCGCCAGGATCATGGGGGCGCTCGGCGGCCGCGCGGCCGAGGCGCTCGTGATCGGAGACGAGTCGAGTGGCGCGGAGTCGGACTTCGAGACCGTCGCCCGACTCGCTCGCCTGATGGTGGGACGGTGGGGCATGTCGCCGGAGATCGGCCCGCTCGTCGTCACGCCGCGCCCCGGGGAAGGGTATGCGGGGATCGACGGCGACCTCGCTTCGGAGGAGCTGCGGACGCTCGTCGACTCCGAGATGCGTCGCATCGTCGACGAGTGCTACGTGCAGGCGCTCGAGATCCTCCGCGACAATCGGCATCAGCTCGACGCGCTCGCGGGCGCGTTGCTCGAGCACGAGACGCTCGACGCCGAGGATGCGTATCGTGCCGCGGGCGTCGACGCGCCGCGCCGCCGCGACGACACGGCGATCGTCGGCGTGGCCGACGCCTAGGGCCCGCGAGAGGGCGGGGCGCGACGCACGACGACGACGTCCTCGTCTCGATAGACGACGGTCGTCCCCGGTTCGG
>NZ_DBNHWK010000020.1:0-19984 GCF_057140465.1 Gaiella sp. | reverse complement strand
TCGACACGCCGCTCGTGCAGCTCGCGCTCGATATCGGCACGGAGCCGGACTGCCTCCTCCCGCGCCTCGACCTTGGCCTCGCGGCGCACCGCCTCGGCCTCGCGGTCGGCGTCCGCGAGCAGCGCGTCGCGACGTTCCTCGGCGGCACGAAGACGCGAGCCGCTCGCGGCACGCAGCCAGGCCACGCTGGCTCCTGCCCCGATGACGAGCCCTGCGACTGCCGCGATGACCGTGAGCATCCTTGCTCCCTCCGGGAGACTGAGTTGTCCGCGGCCGGCGGCCGCGGTGCTCACATCCGGCGCTCCGCCTGCACGGGCGGTCTCCGGGGCCGGGCTGCGCCGCGACTCCTAGGCGGGCAGGGCCTCCTCGGTGGTCGCCCGGACAACCCGTTCGTCCGAGCGGTTGGTGGTGTTCGCGGACTTCATGAGGACAACGGTTTCGGAAAGACGTTCTGTGCAGGGAATTGTCGGATGAAGCGCTCTCATCCTAGCTCCCATGCGGAGGCGTCCGCAACGATCGCCTCGATCACGTCCTCCGAGAACCCACGCGAGGCGAGCAGACGGACGGTCGACGCGCGGGCACCTCGCTGCGACACGATGCGGTCGGCACGCTGCCGCTCGGGCTCGAGCCCGGCGACGGCCGCCGACGCGATGTCCTCCGCCACCCCGTGCCGCTCGAGGTCGAGCTCGATCTTCCGGTCACCGGCGCCGCGCTCCGCCAGGGCTTCCGCCCGGCGGACCGCGAAGCGCGTGTCGTCGACGTAGCCGAGCGACCGTATGCGGTCGACCACGTCCGACCGTTCGGCCGGCGACGCACCGGCGCGGGCGAGAACGGCCTCGAGCGAGGCCGACGTGTGATCTCGGTGCCGGAGCGCTCGGAGCGCCCGCTCCATCACCTCGTCAGACGTCGGCGGTGACCTCCTCTTCGGGCACGGGCGTCGCGGTCGCGCCGTCCGCCACCGGGAGGAGGCGTGCGGACACGACCTGGTCGGGCCCGGCATCCGTCTGGATCGCCCCGAGGATGCCCTGGACGAGGTCAGGGTGCTCTGCGAGGAACGCGGTCGCGTTCTGACGGCCCTGGCCGAGCCGCTCATCCCCGTAGCTGAAGTACGAGCCGGACTTCGCGACCACGCTCCGGTCGAGCCCGACGTCGAGCACCGTCCCCTCCCAAGAGATGCCGGAGCCGTAGATGATGTCGAACTCCGCCTGCTTGAACGGCGGCGCGACCTTGTTCTTCACGACCTTCACCCGCACGCGGTTGCCGATCGCCTCCGCGCCCTCCTTCAGGGTCTCGATGCGCCGGATGTCGAGCCGCACGGACGAGTAGAACTTCAGTGCGCGACCGCCCGGCGTCGTCTCCGGCGAGCCGAACATGACTCCGATCTTCTCGCGCAGCTGGTTCGTGAAGACGGCGATCGTGTCGGTGCGGTTGAGCGTCCCGGCCAGCTTGCGCAGCGCCTGGCTCATGAGCCGTGCCTGGAGGCCGACATGGCTGTCGCCCATCTCCCCCTCGATCTCCGCCTTCGGCGTCAGCGCGGCTACCGAGTCGACCGCGACCACGTCGAGAGCGCCCGAGCGGATCAACAGCTCGGCGATCTCGAGGGCCTGCTCGCCGGTGTCGGGCTGCGAGACCAGGAGCTGGTCGATGTCGACGCCGATCCGGCGTGCGTAGGTGGGGTCCATCGAGTGCTCGGCGTCGATGAACGCACAAACGCCACCCCGACGCTGGGCCTCGGCGATGACGTGGTAGACGAGCGTGGTCTTCCCCGACGACTCGGGGCCGAAGATCTCCACGACCCGGCCGCGCGGCAACCCGCCGATCCCGAGCGCGAGGTCGAGCGAGAGCGAGCCCGTCGAGACGGCCCCGACCGAGACCTGCGCGGCGTCGCTCATGCGCATCACGGAGCCCTTGCCGAACTGCCGCTCGATCTGGCCGAGTGCGACGTCGAGCGCTTCATCGCGGTTCATCGATCGATCCTCCTAACGCCATCGATTCGAGCACCTCGTACCTGGCGCCGGCCGGGTGCAGGTGTGAAAGGTAAGCAGTCGCGTCGGACGGAACGAATGTTCCCGTCTCCGGCAGCGGCGGGTCGAGGCGCGGCCGCTCCCTGAACCGCAGCACCGTGACGTGGGGCAGCCACGGACGCTTCTCGCGCCGGTACACGCCAGACGCCTCGAGTCGGTCGTGGAGGTCGGCGGCGAGCCTCCGGGCGTCGCCACTCTCGTCGGAGAGCACCACCATCCCGACGCTCCGTGTCTCCCGCCACCGCACGGGAGCGAGCGGGAACGGGGCTGTGCGCGCCGACGCGCCACGGAGCGCCTCGAGGGCACGCGCGACGCCTTCCTCGGGCTGCCGGCCGAGGAACGCGAGCGTGACATGGAGGTGCTCGCGCACGACCCGGCGTCCGTCCCGCAGGTGGGCGGCGCCCCAGCGGTCGAGCTCGTCGAGCACGTCGTCGGGGAGACGGAGGGCGAGAAAGAGCCGGACGGTCTCATCGCGTCCGACGGTACCCGCCGAACTCATGCCTGATCGTGCTCGCTTCGTGCCAGGAGTCGCCGGACGAGGTGCAGGGCGGTGACGGCCGATCGCGACCGGATCCACGCGCGCTCCCCCGGGAGCTCGAACTGGAGACCGACCTCGTCGTCGGGAGAGACGGCGTGGAAGTGCACGAGCCCGACGGGCTTGTCGGCCGTCCCTCCACCGGGCCCTGCAATGCCGGTGACGGCTACGGCCACGTCCGCCCCGAGGCGGGCGCGCGCTCCCCGCGCCATGGCGGCGGCGACCTCTCCCGACACCGCACCGTGCTCGGCGAGCAGCTCCGTGGGGACGCCGAGCTCGTCGCGCTTCACCTCGTCCGCGTAGGCGACCACACCGCCGACGAAGACGTCGCTCGACCCGGGTACCTCTGTGAGGCGCGCCGCGACGAGGCCACCCGTGCAGGACTCGGCCGTGGCGAGCCGGAACCCCCGCTGTCGGCATGCCTCGAGGACGATCTCCTGCACGCTGCGCTCGTCCTCGGCGAAGAGGTACTCCCGCAGCGGGTCGCGCAGCCGTGCGGCCAGCTCCTCGACACGGCGCTGCGCACCCGCGTCCGCGACGAGGTCGACGTGGATCTCGAAGTCTCTCGCGCAGATCGTCGCCTCGACACCGTCGCCGTCTCCTCCCGCCTCCTCCAGCGCCCGTGCGACGGCCGACTCGCTGACGCCGTAGAAGCGCAGCACATGGCGGTCGGGCGGCCGCACGTCTGCGAGGACACGACGCATCGGCTCCGTGTCGAGCGCGAGCGGCCACAGGCGGCGCAACTCGGCCGGGGGCCCCGGCATCACGACGACGACGCACGACCCCGCCTCGACGACGAGGCCCGGCGCCGTGCCCGCCGGCCCCAGCGGCACGGCGCCGGTGGGGAGCGTCGCCTGCTTGCGAACCCCGGGGACGAAGTCGGCGTAGGGGCGCCGCAGCCGATCGGCGATCAGGCGGGAGACCTTCTCGATCCTCTGCTCGAGCGCGGGATCCAGCCGGAGGTCGAGGCCGGCGACCTTCGCCACGATCTCGACCGTGCGGTCGTCGTGCGTCGGCCCGAGCCCGCCCGACACGAGGCAGAGCTCGTTTTCGCCGATCGCCTCGCGCAGGACCGACTCCAGCTCGTCGGGCCCGTCGCCGACGACGGTGATCCGGGCCGGCTCCACCCCGAGGCCGAGCGCCTCTCGCGCGAAGAAGGGACCGTTGAGATCGTTTCGGTCGCCGCGCACGAGCTCGCTGCCCGTGACGACGATCGCCGCGCGCGGGCGACTCACCCGACCGAGGTCGCAGCGGCGATCATGAGCTCCCCGCTCGCCGAGAGCGGATAGCGGTTGCCGTTCACCTTCACGACGACGTTCTTCGGCTTCTTGACGGCGAGGTAGAGCGCCTTCCTGGTGAACGTCTGGGTCTGGCCGCGGTCGAGGGTGCCGCTGTAGAGCGGCGCGCCGCTCGGCGACCCGACCCTGACCTCGACGAAGCTCGGGCCCTTGGCCGCACGCACCTGGAGCGTGATCCGCTGCGCTCTCGTCGCGCTGGGCTGGGGCGTGCCCGTCGCGTTGACCCCCTGCACCTGGGGCGCGTCCGCCCCTCCGAAGCGCCATGCCGCGATCACGAGCGCGGTGGCGACGAGGATGCCCAGGAGCGCCAGGACGACGACCCGCGACTCCCGATTGCTCCGGCGGCGGTGCCTCGGCGGCGCGACCCGTCGCGTCTGCGTCGTGTAGTCCTCCTCCCCAGCGACGTGACGCGAGTTGTACTCGTCGACGTACATCCGGCCGTCGAGACCCAGCGCATCCGCGTAGACGCGCAGGAACCCCTTCGTGTACGTGTGCCCCGGGAGCTGCTCGAAGCGTTCCTCCTCGAGGAGGCGCAGGTACTTGGCACGCACCTTCGTCCGCGACTCCATGTCCTCGAAATCGAGGCCCTGGCGCGTCCGCGCCTCTCGCAGACTCGAGCCGATCTCGAACATCCGGCGGCGAAGTGTAGACGCCCTCGCCTGTTGTCGGGTTCGTCACCCTCCCCGCGACCGGAGGGGTACCCGTCCGGGGCTCCGTCAGTCGGTGCTGCCGATGTACTCGAGCAGCCCGTAGACGGCGACGGCGACGAGCGCGGCACCGGCGAGCCAGAGGCCCGCCAGCCCGAGCCCGTGCCCGACGCGTGCAGCGCCGAGGCCGCCGGCCCGGCCGAGGGTCGCCTCCGAGCGATGACGCGCGGCGCGGGCGAGGCGCAGGGCGATCACGCCGAGCGCGATACCCACCGGGATCGCGAATCCCGCGTGGAGGAGGTCGTACGACTCCGAGTAGCGGGTCGCGAAGACCGCGACCGGCAGCGTCAACGTCGACGCAAGGCCCGCGACCACGGACCACGTCGCACGGGGGTTACCGGCGGACGTCACTGCTTCTCGTACGGGCGACCGTCGGCGGCCGGTGGTGTCGAGCGGCCGATCACCCCGGCGACGGCGATGATCGTGAGCACGTACGGAAGCGCCTCGAACAGCACCGAGGCGGATGCCGAGTACTCACCGAGGCTGCGGGCGAGCGCGCTCGAGAAGCCGAACAGCAGGCACGCGATCGCCGTCGGGACCGGCCGCCAGTTGCCGAAGATCATCGCCGCGAGCGCGATGAACCCGCGGCCGGCGATCATGTTCTCGGTGAACGCGTTGACGAAGCCCAGCGCCAGGTAGGCACCACCGGCGGCGGCGAGCATGCCCGACAGCGTGACCGCGCCGTAGCGGATCGCGTACACGTTGATGCCGACCGTGTCGGCGGCACGGGGATGCTCGCCGACCGAGCGGATGCGGAGCCCGATCGGAGTCCGGAAGACGACGACCCACGTGAGCACGACCGCGAGCAGCGCCAGCCAGATCATCAGATCGAGATCGCCGACCCAGTCGAAGAGGAACGTGCCGAGGACGGGGACGTCGCGCAGGAACCCGAGGGAGATGTCCGGGATCGAGGAGAGCTCGCCCGGCGTCCCGGTCTCACCGTAGAGCTTGATGAAGAGGTAGCTCGTGATCCCGAGCGCGAGGAAGTTGATCGCGGTGCCGCTGACGATCTGGTCGGCGCGCAGGCTCACCGAGAAGAACGCGTGGACGAACGCGGTCAGGCCTCCCACGGCGACGCCGATCACGAGCCCGCCCGTCCAGTGGCCGGTGACGTCCGCCCCCCAGACGGCGAAGAACGCCCCCATCAGCATCATCCCCTCGAGGCCGATGTTGACGACACCCGAACGCTCGGAGAAGAGACCGCCGAGCGCTGCGAACATCAGCGGCGTCGCGAACCGCAGCATCGATGCGAGCAGCGCACCCCAGACGACCACCGCCTCGAGCTTCTCGATGCTCGACCGGGTCGCCAGGTAGCCGATCACGAGCCCGACCGAGCCGATCACGATCGCGTATCCGCCGACGCGCCGCTCGCCGCGGAACCAGGAGCCGAGCCCGATCGTGACCGAGACGAGGCCGATCACGATCGGCACGACGGGGCTGCGCAGGCTGATCGGCGGGATCGCGACGAACGCCGCCACGACGCCGAACGCCACGCCGGCCCACGCGAGCGTGCGCCAGCCGAGCAGCTGGCGGCTCACGTCGCCGCCTCCGCCGATTTGCCCTTCCGACGACGGAAGCGCCTCAGCGCGAGCAGGACGATCACGTCTGCGCCGACGAAGAGGATGATCAGGCCCTGGATCACGAGCGTGAGGCTCGTCGCCAGCTCGGGCTCGAACACCTCCGGGTCGAGGTTCCGCGTCGAGGTCCCCGTCGTGAGGCCCGCGAAGAGGAGCGCGGCGAGCGCGACGCCCACTGCCGTGTTCCGTCCCAGCAGCGCGACGGCGATCCCGATGAAGCCGATCGTCGCCCCCTGGAGGTCGGTGATGTCGAGCCGGAACTTCCAGCCGAGCACGTCCATCGCCCCGGCAAGCCCGGCGAACGCGCCCGAGATCGCCATCGCCAGGAAGTAGTTGCGGGCGACGCTGATCCCGCCGTAGCGGGCGGCCTCCGGGTTGTGCCCGACGGCCCGCACCTGGAAGCCGAGGGTCGTCCTGTTCAGCGTCAGCCAGTAGACGACGAGCGCGCCGAGGGCGACGAACAGGCCGACGTGGAGGCCCTGCAGCAGCGGGTGGCCCCAGAAGACGTGGAGTCGGGCCTTCTCCGCGATGTCGCTCGACACCGGCAGGGCCGGGTCGACGTCGGTCTGGAACGGGCCGTCGACACCGAAGAGGTACGAGCCCACCCAGATCACGATCCAGTTGAGCATGATCGTCGTGATCACCTCGTGGGCGCCGACCGTGCCCTTGAGGAACCCGGCGATCCCCGCGAGCATCGCGCCCGTCAGCGTCGCGACGACGACCGTGAGGAGGATCAGGACGATCCCCGGCATGTCCCACGCCTTCGTGAGCTCGCCGGCGACCAGCACCGAGACGATCGACCCGGCCAGGTACTGCCCGTTGCCGCCGATGTTGAACAACCCGCAGCGGAACGCGAACGCGACGGCGAGGCCCGTGAGCACGAGGGGGATCCACACGAGGAGCGTCTGCTGGAAGTTGTTCGCGGCGAGCATCCGCTCGTCCCCGGTGACCCACGGGAACAGCCAGTTCAGCCCGGACCCGTCGAAGATCGCCGCGTACGTCTCGAGCGTCTTGCCGACCGAGCCCGTGGTCGCGAACACCACGAGCCCGCTGAGGAAGAACGCGAGCACGACCGTGAGCAGCGGCGCCACGATCCCGCCGGCGCGCTGGAGCACGCCGTAGCGCTCCGCGAGCGACTCCTCACGCCGCTGCTCGTCGAGGAGCGGCGGCGGTGACCCCGAGGGCTCGGTCATGCAGCGTTCCTCGTACGGCCGCCCGTCATCGCCACGCCGAGCTCCTCCTCGCTCACGGTGGGCGCGAACTCGCCGACGATCTCGCCCTCGAACATGACGAGGATCCGATCCGCGAGCGAGAGGATCTCGTCGAGCTCGAGCGACACGAGGAGGACGGCACGCCCCTCGTCACGCTCCTCGATCAGGCGGCGGTGGACGAACTCGATCGCACCGACGTCGAGGCCGCGCGTGGGCTGCGCCGCGAGGAGCACGCTCGGGTCGCGGGCGATCTCGCGCGCGAGGATCACCTTCTGCTGGTTGCCGCCCGAGAGGGCGCTCGCGCGGGTCTGCGGGCTGCCGCCGCGGACGTCGAACTCCCGGATCAACCGTGCAGCCCTGTCGATGAGCCGCCGTGGGAACAGCCATCCGAACCGCGACGCCGGCGCCGACCGGAAGTCGTGGATCGCGATGTTCTCGGCGATCGTGAAGTCGAGCACGAGCCCTCGTCGCTGGCGATCCTCCGGAATGTGGCCGAGACCGGCGTCGTAGTGGTGGTGCGCGGAGACGGTGGTGACGTCCCTGCCGGCGACGACGACGCGCCCCTCTTCCGGGCGGCGGAGCCCGGTGAGGGCGTCGATCATCTCGGTCTGCCCGTTGCCGTCGACGCCTGCGATCCCGACGATCTCGCCTGCACGCACCTCGAAGCTGACGCTGCGCACCTTCTCGAGGCCGCGATCGTCGAGGACGCGGAGGCCTTCCACCTGGAGCAGGGGCTCCCGCGGCTGCGACTCGGACTTCTCGACCTCCAGGAGCACGTCCCGCCCGACCATCAGTCGCGCCAGGCCGTCCTCCGTCGCGCCGGCCGCCGGCAGTGTCTCCACGACCTTCCCGCGCCGGAGCACGGTGATCCGGTCGGCGATCTCCAGCACCTCGTTCAGCTTGTGGGTGATGAAGACGATCGCCTTGCCCTGCGCCGTGAGGCTCCGGATGATCTCGAACAGTTCCCGCGCCTCGAGGGGCGTCAGCACGGCCGTCGGCTCGTCGAGGACGAGGATCTCGGCACCGCGGTAGAGCGCCTTGAGGATCTCGACGCGCTGCTGCTGGCCGACGGTGATGTCCTCCACCTTGGCCCGTGGGTCGACCGCGAGCCCGTACCGCTCCGAGATCTCGCGCACACGTCGTTCCGCCTCACGTGTGTCGAGGAAGACCCCGGCCTGCTTCGGCTCGACGGCGAGCACGATGTTCTCGGCGACGGTCATCACGGGGATGAGCATGAAGTGCTGATGCACCATGCCGATGCCCCTGTCGATCGCCTCGCGCGGCGACGACATCCGCACGGGCTCGCCGTCGACGGCGATCTCGCCCGCATCCGGGCTGTAGAGGCCGTAGAGGACGTTCATCAGCGTCGACTTGCCCGCCCCGTTCTCGCCGAGGAGCGCGTGCACCTCGCCGTCGCGGAGATCGAAGTCGACGCCGTCGTTCGCGATGACGCCGGGGAAGACCTTCGTGATCCCGCGCAGCTCGAGGACGACCGGGGCGTCGGACATGCCGCGCGATTCTACTCGTGGTGGCCGAGGGCGGTGGAACCGTGCAGGCGAAGGGGCGGGCACGGAGCCCGCCCCTTCGCGATCGTGCAACGTCTCAGTTGACCGGCTTGAGCTTGATCAGGTCCTTGACCTTGATCTTGCCGAAAGCGATCGAGCGCTGGGCGCCCTTCGCCTTCGCGATGTCGGTCTTGTTCACCCGCGGGCTGATCTTGCCGAGGCCCACGCCACCGTTCTTCACCGTGAACAGGACGTCCGTCTGCTGAGCCAGCTTGCCCGCGCGGGCGAGGCCGGTCAGCGAGATCACGGCCCGGTCGACCTTCTTCAGGGCGCTGGTGAGCATGTGCGCCCCGAGGAAGGACTGATCGGCGTCCACGCCGATGCCCCAGACCTTCTTCTCCTTCGCCGCCGACAGCGCACCGAGGCCGCACTGGCCGGCGATCTGGAACACGACCTGCGAGCCCTTGGCGATCTGCCGCAGCGCCTGCTCCTTGCACTTCGCCTGATCGGAGAAGGTCGGGTCGTTGGCGAGGTTCCACAGCACCTTGACCTGCGGGTTGGCGCGCTTGGCGCCCTGGACGTAGCCGCTCGCGAACTTCAGGATCGGCGGCACGTTGTTGGCACCGACGGCGCTGATGATCTGCTTGCCGCCCTGGCGCTTCACCTGCAGCCCGGCGAGGAAGCCGACGAGGTATCCGGCCTCGTGCTCGGCGAACTGG
Source organism: Gaiella sp. (assembly GCF_057140465.1). NCBI lineage: Bacteria > Bacillati > Actinomycetota > Thermoleophilia > Gaiellales > Gaiellaceae > Gaiella > Gaiella sp. The sequence goes on along the minus strand of NZ_DBNHWK010000020.1, from coordinate 10,408 downwards.
ATCCCGGTGTAGTTCTTCGGGTCGGACTCCAGCAGAAACTTCGTCACGTCGATCCCGGCGAAGTTGCGCGTCGGGAACGCGGGCGCGACGACGTTCAACGGCTCGAACATGAGGAAGCCGACGCCGAAGATGAGGTTGTACCCCTGCTGTGCCGCCGCCTGCAGGTTCGGCAGGCGATCGGCCGCGGTCTTCGTGACGAAGAGCCGCGTGTCGACGGGGATCGACGAGTTGTCCCACTTCTTCTCGACGACGAGCCGACCCTTGTTCGCCAGCTCGTTGAACCCCTTGTCCTGGATGCTTCCGATGTCGGTGACGACGGCCACCCTGAACGTCGCGGCCGACTTCGCCGATCCAACTGATGCGGCGACGAGCGCCGCGACGACCGTGAGCGCCGCAGCGGCGCCGATCGTCACTCTCCGTATTCTCACGTGCCCTCCTTGCGACATGGTTCGCCCTACCTAATAGATTCGACGCGATTCTCGGCTCCGAGTTGGCGAGCGTCAACCCGCTGCGTACCGAGTCGTCTGCGGGAGACTACTGATCGGCCTGACGGCGTGCGCGCGCCCCTGCTCCGACGGAGGCCCCGGGGGAGGTCAGTCGTGGCCGATCACGGAGGCGAGCTGGTGCTCCTCGAGCAGGACGCGGCGCGGCTTCGAGCCCTCGTAGCCGGAGATGATGCCGCGCCGCTCGAGCATGTCGATCAGGCGGCCGGCCCGCGTGTAGCCGACGCGGAGCCGCCGCTGGAGGAGCGACACGGACGCCGTCTGCGTCTGCACGACGACCTCGATCGCACGGTCGAGCAGCGGGTCCTCGTCGGGGTCGAAGTCGAGGTCGTCGTCGCCCGTCTCCTCGACCGGCGCGTCGGGCGCCTCGAGCAGGCTCTCGTCCAGCTCCTGCCCGCGCTGTGACCGGCACTGGTCGACGACGAGCGCGATCTCCTCCTCGGTCACGTATGCGCCCTGCACACGCTGCAGGCGCGACGTCCCGAGGGGCTTGAAGAGCATGTCCCCCTGGCCGAGCAGGCTCTCGGCGCCGGCGGTGTCGAGGATCACGCGCGAGTCGGTCTGGCTCGAGACGGCGAACGCGATCCGGGAGGGGACGTTGGCCTTGATCATGCCCGTGATCACGTCGACCGACGGCCGCTGCGTTGCGAGCACGAGGTGGATCCCGACTGCGCGCGACTTCTGGGCGAGCCGGATCACCGCGTCCTCCACCGCCTGCGGGGAGACCATCATCAGGTCGGCGAGCTCGTCGATCACGACGAGCAGGTACGGCAACGGGTCCTCCCCACGCGCCCGGAGCGCACGGTTCGCCTCCGGGAGGTTGCGCGCGCGCACGAGCGAGAGCCTCTCGTAGCGGCGCTCCATCTCGGCGACGACGTTCTGCAGCACCGCGGACGCCTCCTTGGGGCTCGACACGACCGGCGTCAGCAGGTGCGGGATCGACTCGTAGTGGTTGAGCTCGATGCGCTTCGGATCGACGAGGATCAGGCGCACCTCGTCCGGTGTCGCCCGCAGGAGGACCGAGGTGAGGATCGTGTTGATGCAGCCCGACTTCCCCGCGCCGGTCGTCCCGGCGATCAGCAGGTGCGGCATCCGGGCGAGGTCGGTCCAGACCGCGTTCCCGGAGATGTCCTTCCCGAGCCAGACGGCGACCGGGCTCGCACCCCCGGGGAGGTCGTCGAAGATGTCGCCGAGCGTCACGAGCTTCGGCGCGAGGTTCGGAACCTCGACGCCGACGGCCTGCTTGCCCGGTATCGGCGCGAGGATGCGGATCTCGGTCGTCGCGAGCGCGTACGAGAGGTCGTCCTTCAGCGCCGCGACCTTCGAGACCTTCGTCCCCGGCGCCAGCTGCAGCTCGTAGCGGACGACGCGCGGCCCGGCGATCGTCCCGACGATCACCGCCTCGATCCCGAAGTGGGCGAGCGTCTGGACGAGCGCCTCGGCGGTGCGCTCGCTCACCTCCTCGGCTTCTGCGCGCCCCGGCGGCGAGGTCTTGAGCAGCGACCGGTCGGGGAGCCGGTACTCGTCGTTCCGCGTCGTCTCGAACGTGAGGACGGAGACGTCGTCGAGCGTCGACTCCTCCGCACCGTCGTGGACGACGAGCGGAGCCGGCTCGACACTCGGCGGGGCGACGACGTCCGGGAAGGCCTGCACCCCGTCGACCGGCGGTGCGGCTGGCCGGATGGCGGGTGCCGGGCGGGCCGACGCCGAGGGAAGCTCCTCGGCCGACCGGTCGAGGAGCTCCAGGGAGCGACGGGCCGAGGCCCCCGCGCGCCGCATCACGCTCCCGGAGCGGCGGAGGAGCGCGCCGGCGGACGCCCCCGTGATCAGGAGCGACCCGGCGAGGAAGAGGGCGGCGCCGATGATCAGCGCACCGGTCTCCCCGACGAGGTAGGCGAGCCCGCCGCCGAGGCCGGTGCCGACGATCCCGCCCTGGTCCTTCCCGAGCGCGATCATCAGGCCCACTGCGCCCACTGCGAGCCCCGTCCGGAAGGGACGGACGTCGACGAGCGCGCTGCGCACGAGCATCAGGCCGCCGACCGCCACGAGCACCACGGGGAGCACGTGGACGGCGCCGCCGAGGAACTCGTGCAGCCAGCCGGCGATGTACTCCCCGACGCGGCCCCCGTCCCAGCCGAGCCACAGCACCGTCGCGAGGAGCAGGCCGAGCGCGGCCATCGCGAGCCCCCAGAGCTCCGCGTGGTGGTGCGACCGGGTGGTGGTGCTGCTGCGCGTCGCCGCACGACCACGCGGCGACGGACGCGGCCGGAGCCCCCGGCGCGGCTTGCGCTTCCTTGCCATGGACTTGCTCGTTCGTCGGCCGTACGTGCACTCCTGCGAGGCGCGCCGACGGCCGCCGTATGCTGGCCGCCGTGCCTCTCGTCGTGGTCGCGGTCGCCGTCGCCGGCGCGCTCGGCGCGCTCCTGCGCTGGGGTGTCGACGAGTGGCTCGAGGGGCACAGCGGGCTGTTCCCGTGGGGCATCTTCGTCGTGAACGTGAGCGGGGCGTTCCTCGTCGGCTTCCTCGTCACCTGGATGGAGCCGCGCTTCGAGGACGTGACGTGGCTGCGGACCGGGGTGCTCGTCGGGTTCCTCGGCGCCTACACGACCTTCTCGACCTTCTCGCTCGACACCTACCGCCTGCTCGACGCGGGGCACGTGGGCACTGCGCTCGCCAACGCGCTCGGGACGCTCGCGCTCGGCCTCGTCGCCGTCTGGGCCGGAATCCGCCTCGCCCAGGCCTGGTGAGGCGACGTGCCGGGGCCGGTTCCCGGCGTCCGGTGCCGCGCCGGCGCTACCGCTCGAGCGAGGCGATGCGCTCGACGAGCAGGTCGAAGAAGCGGTCGGCCTCGAGGCCGACGCCGACGTAGGCGTTCGGCCGGCGGTCGGTACGCGACCAGAGGTCGACGACGGTGCGGCCGCGGCACAGCTCCGAGTCGACCTCGACCTCGACGTTGCGGTGCACCGTCTCCACGAGCGCCCCGTCGACCACGTGCGCGACGGCCACCGCGTCGTGGATCGGCGCGCCCCCCCAGCCGTATGTGCGTCGGTGGTAGACGGTGAAGAAGTCCACGAGGTCGGCGACGAAGGCCCCGACCGAGCCGGTCGAGCGGATCCGTTCCTGGAGGGCCGGCGTCGTCACGGCACGGTGCGTGACGTCGAGCCCGATCATCGTCACGTCGAGCCCGCTGTGGAGCACGGCCTGCGCCGCCTCCGGGTCGGCCCACACGTTGAACTCGGCCGCGGGGGTCATGTTGCCCTCGGCGATCGCTCCCCCCATGAGCACGATGCGCTCGACGCCCTCCCCCCCGGTCCGTTCGAGGAGGCGGGCGACGTTCGTGAGCGGGCCGGTCGGCACGAGCGTCACGGGCTCGGACGATGTCGCCGCGGTGCGCGCCATGAACGTGACCGCGTCGTCCGCGACGGGCTCGCTGCCCGCTGCGGGCAGGACGGGCCCGTCGAGGCCGCTCTCTCCGTGGACGTGCGCGGCGACGACGAGCTCGCGGGACAGTGGACGGTCGGCACCGGCTGCCACCGGGACGTCGGTGCGCCCGACGAGCTCGAGCACGCGGAGGGCGTTCTCCGTCGTCTTCTCGAGCGTCTGGTTGCCGAACGTCGTCGTCACCCCGAGCAGGTCGAGCTCCGGGCTCGCGAGCGCGAGCAGCAGCGCGATCGCGTCGTCGTGCCCCGGATCGCAGTCGAGGATGATCGGCCTTCGGCCCGTGGCCACCCGGCCAGTATCGTCGACGCGGCGATCTCGGGCCTGCACGGCGCCTAGCCCGCGACGATCGCGTCGACCTCGGCCGCGGTGGGCAGCGAGGGCTGCGCGCCGGGCCGCGACGCGGCCAGCGCCCCCGCGGCACACGCCCGGCGGAGCGCGTCCTCGTGTGACCGGCCTTCGAGCAGCGAGACCACGAGGCAGGCCGTGAAGGCGTCGCCCGCCGCCGTGCCGTCGACCGCGTCGATCGCGGGCGGCGCTGCGCGGGCGACCTCCTCTCCGTCGTCGAGCAGGACCGCACCCTCGGCGCCGAGCGTGACGGCGACGAGGCCGTCACGCCGCGTGAGGGCGTCGAGCTCGTGCCGGTTGACGACGGTGAGGTCGGGGTCGACGGCGACGGGACGCGCGGGGGCGGCGTTGAGGCAGAAGAGCCCGGTACATCCCTCCCACGCGGAGGTCACGGCCTGGTCGGGGACCTCGAGCTGGCAGAGCACGGCGTCGTGGGCGGGGAGCTCCACCGTCGTGAGCGCAGCGTTGGCGCCGGGCACGACCGCGATCGTCGTCTCCCCGGCGCCGTCGACCTGGATCAGCGCCACGCCGGTGGGGTCGTCGACCGACGTCAGCCGCAGCGTCACCCGGGCGTCACGGAGCCCGCGGAGCGCCTCGTCTGCGAACGGGTCGCGGCCGACCGCCGCCACGAGCGTCACGTCGGCCCCGAGGCGTGCGCACGCGACCGCCTGGTTGGCGCCCTTGCCACCCGGGTGGCGGGCGAACGCCCCGCCGCCCACGGTCTCGCCGGGACGCGGGAGTCGGTCGACGCGAACGACGAGATCGAGGTTGACGGACCCGACGACGGTGATGCGGGGAGACGTCACCGCTCGATGATCGCAGTCCCGGACTCCCACGGCCGGCGGCCATGCGTCGGCACCGCCCGACGGCGACGCCGAGGCGTCAGGCGGCGAGCGCCCGGAGGTCGTCGACCGTGGAGCCGAACAGCGTGTCCCGGAGGTCGAAGAGCCCCGCCCAGAGCGTCGATGCGTCGAGCTCGGCCTCGACCCGTGAGGCGTCCTCGAGCCCCTGCAGCGCGCGGACGAGGATCGCGAGCTCGAGGTACACGGACGCGACGCGGTCGGGGCACGCATGAACGCCGGCCCGGTCGAGCACCGGCCGCCACTCGACGAGCTCTCCGGCCCCGGGCCCTCCGTACCACGAGCGTCCCTCGGCCTCGTCGGCCTCGAGCTGGATCAGGTAGCGGTCGAGCGGCCTCTCGAGCCCGGCGATCGCCGTCTCCGCGCGATCGGCGGCATGGCGCAGCGCGGCTTCGCGTGCCCCGGCCGTGGCGGGCACGGCGTCCCCTTTGCCCCAGCGCTCGAGCAACCGGCAGAAGGCGAGCGCGGCGGCCTCGCACGCCCGCAGCTGGGCCGTCAGCCGGGTCGCGGTCACCGGGTCACGGGCGTGGAGCTCGATGACGTTGGCCCAGCCGTCGCGCACGTCAGACCTCGATCACGACGGGCAGGATCATCGGTCGCCGGCGGGTGCGGTCGTAGACCACCTGCCCGATCGCGTCGTGGACGTGCTCCTGCAGGAGCTTGATCTCGGTCACGCCGTCGGCGGCGAGCCCGACGGCGACCCGCCCGGCCTCCTGCCGCAGCTCCTCGAGGAGCTCGGGATCGTCGACGAAGCCCCGCGCGATCAGCTCCGGCGGCGCGATCTCGCCACCGTCGGAGAGCGCGATCGTCGTCACGACGATGAGGACGCCGTCTTCGGCGAGGTGGCGACGGTCGCGGAGCGCCACGTCCTCGACGTCCCCGACGCCGAGCCCGTCGACGAAGGTGACGCCGGACTCGATCCGGCCGACGAGCCTCGGCCCGTGCGCCAGCGACAGCTCCACGACGGAGCCGTTCTCGGCGAGCACGATCCGCTCCTCCGGCACCCCCGCGTCGCGGGCGAGCCGTGCGTGGGCGGCGAGCATCCGGAACTCGCCGTGGATCGGCATCACGGAGCGCGGGCGGAGCAGGGAGAGCAGCGTCCGCAGCTCCTCCTGGCATGCGTGCCCTGAGACGTGCACGGGCGCGATCTCCTCGTGGAGCACCTCCGCTCCGCGCTTCGAGAGGTTGTTGATCGCGTCGTGGACGCGGAGCTCGTTCCCCGGGACCGGCTTCGCCGAGATGATCACGGTGTCGCCCGGGGCGACGCTGACGCTCGGATGGTCGTCGTAGGCGATCCGGGTGAGCGCCGACATCGGCTCGCCCTGGCTCCCGGTGCAGATGATCAGCGCCTGCTGCGGCGGCAGCTCCATCGCGTCCTGGGGCTTGACGACCACGTGCTCGGGGACGTCGAGGTACCCGAGGTTGCGGGCGATCCCGAGGTTCCGGCGCATCGAGCGGCCGACGACGGCGACCTTGCGGCCGGTGTGCGCCGCGACCGTGGCCGCCTGCTGCATGCGGTGGATGTTCGACGCGAAGGAGGCGACGAGCACCCGGCCGCGGCGGAGCGGGATGATCTGCTCGAATGCGTCGCCGACGAGCCGCTCCGACCCCGTCATGCCCGGGCGCTCCGCGTTCGTCGAGTCGCCGAGGAGGAGGTCGACGCCGCGGTTCCCGATCTCGGCGAGCTTGCCGACGTCGGTCTTGAGGCCGTCGACGGGCGTGTGGTCGAGCTTCCAGTCGCCGGTGTGCACGACCCTGCCGGCCGGTGTCTCGAGCACGATCGCGACCGCGTCGGGGATCGAGTGGGCCATGCGCACGAGCTCGACCCGGAACGGCCCGAGCTCGAGCGGCGGCGCGTCGGGGTCGGCCTCGACGAGCCGTGTCGCAGCGGTGACGCCGTGCTCGTCGAGCTTCGACTTCACGAGCCCGAGCGTGAGGCGGGTCGCGATCACCTCGTCGACGCTCACGTCCCGGAGCACGTACGGCAGCGCGCCGACGTGGTCCTCGTGCCCGTGCGTGAGGATCACCGCGCGGACTGGCCGGTCGTAGAGGTACGCGAAGTCCGGGAGCACGAGGTCGACACCGAGGTGCTCGTCGCGCGGGAAGGCGAGCCCCGTGTCGACGACGATCACCGTCTCGCCGAGCTCGTACACGGTCATGTTCTTGCCGACCTCGCCGAGGCCGCCGAGCGGGATGATCCGGAGCGTGTCGCTCATCGGGACGGAGTGTAGTGACGCCGTCCGGCGGTCTCGGTCGCCTAGGCGCCGGCCCTCAGCGCTCGGGCGAGGAGCGCGTCGCACTCCTCGACGCGCGGGCGGGCGCCCATCTCCGCGAACAGCGCCCTGGCGTCGCGCACGACGGGCTCGGCGCCGCGGTCACCGAGCGCGACGAGACAGCGGCCCCGCCCCTGCAGCGCGTACGCCTGCTCGAGCGTGGCGCCGAAGCCCTCCCAGCGGGTCGCGGCCTCCGCGAAGAGCTCCGCCGCCTCGCGCAGCTCGCCGCGCGCCTCCGCGAGCAGGGCTTCCGCGGCGACGGACGCGTGCTCGTGCAGCGGCATCCCCGCTTCGCCGACGCCGTCGACCAGCCGCGCCGCCACCGACAGGTCATCGACGGCCACTGCGCACCGCACGAGCGCCGGGAGGCGGCCCGCGAGCTCCTCGTTGACCGGCCCGGCCGGGCGCTCGGCCACCTCGGCGAGGAGGTCACGCGCGGCACGCGGGTCGCCGCCGCCGATGGCGGATGAGACAGCCGGCGCACAGGCGATGACCAGACCGAGCCAGTGGTCGAGCCAGCGCGCTTGTGCGAGGGCACGGGCGGCGGCCGAGGACGCGGCTGCGGAATCGCCGCGCTCGTCGTGGGCGCGCGCCGCAGCGGCGTGGAGCTCGATGACGGCCGGCTCGCTCATCGCCTCTTCGAGGTGCGAGAGGGCTGCGTATCGCTCGAGGGCGTCGTGGAGCCGACCGACGTCGACGAGGCGCTCCAGCGCCGACGCCCCGGACGACGACCCGATCTCGACGAGCCCGCGCTGCGCTGCGAACCGCTCGGCGTCCTCGAAGGTGGCGAGCGCCGCGGCCGGGCCCTCGAAGATCCAGACGTTGACGGCCTCGTTGTGGTGGACGACGGCTGCATCTCGGCCGAGCCCGCGCTCGACGAGCAGGTGTCGCGCCCTCCTCATCTCGTCGAGCGCCCGGCGGTCGCCCGTGTTGGCGAGGGCGGCGCCGTGGAAGCCGAGCGCCCGCGCGGGTGTCTCGAGCCGGAGCTCGGCGGCCAGCGCGAGCGCCCGTGCGGACAACGCCAGGCAGTCCTCGAACTCACCGCGAACCAGGTGCACCCCGGCGCACTGCGTGTAGGCGGCGACGAGCCCCGGCCCCGGAGGCTCGCTCTCGAGCAGGGCGATCGCTTCCGACAGCGACGTATCGCCAAACCCGGGCGATGCGTTGTTTTGGAGCGTCAAGGCCTCCCCCGTCCGCACGACATCGCGTCGGGCGCGGAAGATCGCAGCCGCCTGCGCGGACGCCTCGACGGCGTCGCTCGCCCTTCCGACCTGGAAGGCCGCGTAGGCGAAGCGCAGCAGGACGGCCGGGTACTCGTCGTCGTCGACCGCGGTCAGCTGCACCGCGTGCTCGAGGAGCTCGAGCGCGCGCGCCGCGTCGAGCCCGAGCGCCCGCTCACCGGCGAGCAGCGCATACCGCCGCGCGCGCGGAGCGACGTTGCCGGCCAGCTCTGCGTTTCCGGTCGCCTGGGCGAGGGAGATCGCCTCCGTCGTGTGGTGGGCGAGCACGTCGGCCAGGTCCTCGACGCGGTCGCCCGCGCGGAGCTCGATCCACTCCGCCGCCGCCACGTGCTTCGCCGCCCGTTGCGCGCGGGGGATCTGCCCGTACGCGACGTCCCGGACGAGGACGTGCCAGAAGCCGACCTCCTGCTCGCCCTCCATCGAGGACTGTCGCGACGGTCGCACGAGCTCCTTCCGCGCGAGCTCGTGCAGCACGCGTTCGACCTCGGCTGTGTCGCGACCGCCGATCACGGCGACCGCCCCCGCCCAGAAGACCTTCCCGACGACGGCCGCATCCTGCAGGAGCGCCTTCGACTCGGGCGGCAGGGTGTCCAGCCGGGCGGCGATCAGCGCCTGGAGCGAGTCGGGGAACGGCACGTCGCTGCCCGCGCGGAACGCGCCCCGCTGGTCGAGCAGGTCACGGTCGCGGAGCATGCGGACGAACTCCTCCGCATAGAGCGGGTTGCCTCCGGCCCGCACGAGGATCGCCTGCTGCGTCTCGGCGGGAAGCACCGCCCGGTCGAGCAGCACGGCGACGAGCTCTGCCGTCTCCGCCTCCGAGAGCGGCGAGAGGCCGATCGTGAGGGCATTGCGAAGCCCTGCGCCCCACGTCGGACGCCGCTCGAGCAGCTCGGGGCGGGCGGTGCAGACGACGAGCAGCGGCACCCCGTGCGCCCAGTCCGCGACGTGCTCCACGAAGTCGAACAGCGCCTCGTCGGCCCAGTGCACGTCCTCGACCACGATCACCGCCGGCTCGTGCTCGGCGATCGACTCCAGGAAGCGACGCCACGCCGTGAACGACTCGTCGCGGCCGGCGGTCGCGCCCGGGTCGACGCCCACGAGCGGGAGCAGGCGCGCCATGAGCCACGCCTCCTCGGCGACGTCGGGGATCACGTCCTCGAGCTTCCGCGCCGCCTCCTGCGGCGAGTCCGAGCCGTAGATCCCGGCGTGTGCCTTGACGATCTCGCCGAGCGCCCAGAACGCGATGCCGTCCCCGTAGGGCAGGCACCGGCCCTGACGCCAGCGCACGAGCTCCGGGAGCGCGTCGACGTGGGCCCCGAGCTCGGCGACGAGCCGGCTCTTCCCGACCCCGGGCTCGCCGACGACCGTGACCAGCTGGGTCGACCGCTCATGCACGGCCCTCTCGAACGCGGTGCGCAGCTGGAGGAAGTCGAGCTCACGACCGATCAGCGGCGTCGAGAGGCTGCGGATCACGTCGGAGCCGAAGCGGGCCCGGGCGGCCAGCGGCTGCCAGAGCGGCACCGGCTCGGCCTTCCCCTTCAGCTCGACCGCGGGCAACTCGCGCCACTCGAACACGGGCTCGGTCGCACGGTGCGTTCCCTCTCCGACGGCGATCCCTTCCACCGGTGCGGCCGACTGGATCCGCGACGCGGTGTTGACGACGTCGCCGGTGACGAATCCCTCGCCCTGCTCGGGGCGGGCGTCGAGCACGACGAGGGCCTCGCCCGTGTTGACGCCGATCCGGA
>NZ_DBNHWK010000019.1:0-50433 GCF_057140465.1 Gaiella sp. | reverse complement strand
GCCGGTCTGGGCGATCGGCACCGGCCGCACCGCGACGCCCGAGATCGCACAGGAGGCGCACGCACTCATCAAGTCGCTCCATCGCGCCCCGGTGCTCTACGGCGGCTCGGTGAAGCCCGACAACGCCGTCGAGCTCATGGCGCAGACCGACGTCGACGGGGCGCTCGTCGGCGGGGCCTCGCTCGACCCCGAGTCGTTCCGGGCGATCTGCGTCGCCGCGCTCGTGTGAGGGCTGTGTGCCGTCGCCACTCGTGACGGCACCGCTCTGCGCCGGGGTGCTCCGCACGTCTCCGGGGCCCACGTCGCACCGATTCCGAGGCCGAACGCCGCCGGCGCCGGGGAGGCGGTCGTGAACGTGCCTCTCGTGACGCTCGTGATCCTCGACGGCTGGGGGCTCGCGCCGCCTGGCCCGGGCAATGCGGTCGAGCTCGCGCACACGCCCGTGTTCGACGGCCTCGTGGCGAAGTACCCGACGACGCAGCTGGCCGCGTCCGGCGCCGCCGTCGGCCTCCCGGACGGCCAGATGGGGAACTCGGAGGTGGGGCACCTCACGATCGGCGCGGGACGGATCCTCTTCCAGGACCTCGTCCGTGTGAGCCGTGCGATCGAGGACACGACGTTCTTCGACGACGAGGCGCTCGTCGCCGCGTTCCAGCGGGCACGCGAGCGGGGCGGTGACGTCCACCTGCTGGGGCTCGTCTCCTACGGCGGTGTGCACTCGCACATCGACCACCTCCGGGCCCTGCTCGAGCTCGCGCGCCGCCAGGGCATGGCCGACCGCACCTGGATCGACGCCTTCACCGACGGGCGGGACGTCTCCCCTCACGCGGCGACGTCCGACCTGGGGGAGCTCCCAGCCGACCGGATCGCCACCGTCGTCGGCCGCTACTACGCGATGGACCGCGACCGGCGCTGGGAGCGGATCGACCGGGCGCTCGAGGCGATCGTGGGCGGGGTCGGCGAGCAGGCCGACGAGCCCGTGGCGGCGATCGAAGCGAGCTACGCCCGGGGCGTCACCGACGAGTTCGTGGAGCCGGTCGTGCTCGACGGGCGTCCCCGCCTCGATCCGGCCCGGGACGTCGCGGTCTTCTTCAACTTCCGCCCCGACCGCGCCCGCCAGCTGTCGCAGCGGCTCGTCGAGCTCGGCGTCGACCTCGTGACGATGACGAGGTACGCCGACGACCTCCCGTGCCCCGTCGCGTTCGGCGAGCAGCTCGTCGAGGACACCCTCGCGGAGACGCTGTCGCGCGCGGGCGTGAGGCAGCTCCACGTCGCCGAGACCGAGAAGTACGCCCACGTCACGTACTTCCTCAACGGGGGGGAGGAGACGGAGTGGGCGGGGGAGACGCGCATCCTCGTGCCGTCGCCGCGTGACGTGCCGAGCTACGAGCACCGTCCGGCGATGTCCGCGCCCGAGGTCGCAGAGCGGTTCGCGGACGAGGTCGGGGGCGGCTACGGCTTCTCCGTCGTCAACTTCGCGAACCCCGACATGGTCGGGCACACCGGGGTGATCCCCGCCGTCGTCGAGGCGGTCGAGACGGTCGACAGGTGTCTCGGCGTCGTCGTCGACGCGACGAGCGCCCTCGACGGCGTCTGCCTGGTCACCGCGGACCACGGCAACGCCGAGATGATGCTGGAGCCGGACGGGCGCAGCCCCCACACCGCGCACACGCTGAACCCGGTGCCGCTCGTGATCACGTCCCGCCGGGTCGGCCTACGAGCCGGCGGCGAGTTGCAGGACCTCGCGCCGACCGTCCTTGGGCTCCTCGGCGTGCCGGTGCCCGCGGCGATGACGGGCGCGTCGCTCATCGCATAGGATCGCCCGGTGTTCGTCGTCGACTGGCTGCTCGAGCTTCCGCTGGTCGTCTCGATTGTCGTCCAGCTGGCTGCGTGGATGCTGCTCGCCGCGGTCGCTGTGTGGGTAGGCAGGCGCCTGCCCCACGCGGAACGCGAGGGGGGGCGTTCGCCGAACCTCTCGCTGCTCCTCGGCGTGATCACCGGCTTCTACGCCTTCCTCCTCGGGTTCCTGATCGTGCAGGAGTGGAACAACGCGAACACCGCGCGGATTGCGATGTCCCAGGAGGCGGCCGCGCTCGTGACGGTGTCGTACAATGCGTCCCTCTTCCCGACCGCGGACTACACGCGCATCCGGGACGCGCTCATCGACTACGACCGCGCGATCGTGTGCGACGAGCTGCCGCAGCTCGCCCGCGGCGGCGGGCCGTCGACCTCCGCCGTGGCGGCTCACGAACGGATCTACGTGATATTGGCCGGTCTTCCCGCCTCCACGCGCTCTCTGCCGTCCTTCAACCACGCACTCCGCCAGCTCAATACCGCGACGACGCAGCGCCGGATCCGACTGGACGCCGCGACGCTTCGTCTGCCCGGTGTGTTGCTCGTGCTCATCGTCGTGGCAGCCGGCACGCTCGTCTGCGTCGCCGCCTTCCAGGCGTCCGGGCATCGTGTCTCGCACACGACGGCGATCGTCGCGCTGGCGCTCTTCGTCGGCTTCGCGGTCTCGCTCGTCGTCGAGCTCAACACGCCCTACAGGGGAGCGGCCGCGATCAGCGACGAGCCCTTGCGCCTCGGAGTCTCGCCCGACGACCTTCGCTGCACGTGACCGCCGCGTGGCCGGAGGTGCCCCGGACGCGGCCACGCGTCATCGCTCCGCTCGCTGCCGGTGAGCGAGGGTGACCGCTCGACGCCGCTGCGCGGGGCCGCTGAGTCCCGCTGCCTGACCCGAAGACTCGGAAGGCCCGGTCGGCCGGTGCGAGAGGCCCACCGGCAGACGACCGGTGCGAGATCGGCCCCCGTGCGCCTTCGCGAGCGAGGCTCGCAACCGCCGGGACGGGCATCGGGTTCGAGACAGGAACCGCAGAGACGGAGCCAGTATTGATGGCGCCCCGATCCTGCGCGCCGTGCGCGGGGGACGTCTCGCAGCGCCCCGGGGCGACCGGCCCGAGCGGAGACTCCCCTGCGCGGAAGCGATCATCGCTGACATTTCAGCGACTCGTAAACTGTTGGTGAAAACTCCTGCAAGCGGGGTATAGTCGGCCCTAACGTGGCGCTCACGCAACCCGACCCCGGAGTGCTTCGACGTGCCCAGCGCGGAGACGAGCGTGCCTTCTCGACGATCGTCCGCGCCTACGAGCGGCCCGTCTACAACTACGTCCTGCGGCTCGTCGGCGATCGGGCGCTCGCGGAGGACCTCACGCAGGAAGTCTTCCTGCGTGTCTACCAGGGGCTCTCGCAGTTCTCCTCGCGCTCGCGGTTCACGACCTGGCTCTTCCAGGTGACGAAGAACCGCGTGCTCGACGAGCTGCGGGCGATCGAGCGGCGGCCCCGCGCCGTCGTGAACCTCGACGAGATCGCGCCGCTCGAGGTCGTCGACCAGCCGCTCGAGCGGACGGAGACGATCGACGCCGTCTGGCGCGCCGTCGACGCTCTCAACGTCGACCTGAAGATGGCCCTCCTGCTGCGGGACGTCGTCGGCCTCTCGTACACCGAGATCGCCGATGCGCTCGAGATCACGCTCGCCACCGTGAAGTGGCGGATCTACAAGGCCCGGGAGGAGGTCGCGGCCGCGCTCCAGCGCGAAGGGATCTCCGTCTCGACCACCACGCGGCCCGCCGCACCCGCGACGGGCTAGCGGGTTGCGGGTGCAGGCGTCCCGTGAACGAGGGACGCCGCACGTCGGGTGCATGGCGCCGCGTGGACAGCGCTCCGTCAGGTGACCGCGGCCGCATCGCGGGGACGGCGACCCGCGTCGGCGGACACGGGCCCGTCCCCGTGTGCTGGTAGGGTCAGGCGCGTCGCGTGTCGCGCTTCGATGCATCGCGGGTGCAACTCCCTCATGCGGTGCTCGCGGCCGTCGGCAGGCTCGTCGTGGAGAGCCTCCGCGACCTCGGGCCGATCGCGGCCGTCGTCGCGATCTTCCAACTGCTCGTCCTCCGCGAGCCGCTCCCGGACCTCGGGCAGACGCTGCTCGGGCTCGTCGCGGTGGTCGTCGGGCTGACCCTGTTCGTACAGGGCCTTCGACTCGCCCTGTTCCCGCTCGGCGACAGCATGGCCTCGAGCTTCGCGCGGAAGGGCAGTGTGCCCTGGCTGCTCGCCTTCGCGTTCGCGCTCGGCTTCGGGACGACGGTCGCCGAGCCGGCCTTGATCGCGGTTGCGGAGGAGGCGGGGCGCGCACGGTCGCTGGAGGGCGCCGATGCCCTCGACGCGGGTACGTACGCGATCGCCCTTCGCTACACGGTCGCCGTCGCAGTCGGCGCCGCGATCGCGGTGGGGGTGATCCGGGTCGTCCGCGGATGGCCGATCCACCGGATCATCATCAGCGGGTACGCGATCGCGATCATCCTGACGCCGTTCGCGCCGGACGACGCCGTCGGGATCGCGTACGACGCCGGCGGTGTGACGACCTCGACGATCACCGTCCCGCTCGTCACCGCCCTCGGGATCGGGCTCTCGCGGTCGATCCGCGGACGGAGCCCGATGCTCGACGGCTTCGGCCTGATCGCGCTCGCAAGCCTCTTCCCGATCCTCTTCGTGCTCGTGTTCGGGATGGTCGTCGGCTGAGTCATGTGGCTCGTCTCGACATCGCTCACGGCAGGCGTCGCAGAGACCGTCCGAGACGTCCTGCCGATCTTCGTCGTCCTCGCCGTCTTCCAGTTCGCCGTCCTTCGCCGACCCGTTCCGCACGCGAAGCGGATCGCCGCCGGCTCGGTGATGGTGGTGCTGGGACTCGCGCTCTTCATCGTCGGGCTGGAGACGGCGCTCTTCCCGATCGGGAGGACGATGGCGGAACAGCTCACGGATCCGGAGTTCCTCCTCGGTGCCGGGGCGACCGCGCAGGACATCGAGTGGTGGCGCTACTACTGGGTGTTCCTGTTCGGCGCCGCGATCAGCTTCTCGACGACGCTGGCGGAACCGGCGCTGATCGCCGTCGGCCTGAAGGCCGAGGACGTCTCCGGCGGTACCGTTCGCGCCTGGCCGCTCCGGCTGACGATCGCGATCGGCGTCGGGCTCGCCGTCGCGCTCAGCATGTGGAGGATCGTCGTCGGGGCTCCGCTGTACCTCTTCGTGATCGCCGGCTATGCGGTCGTCGCGCTCCAGACAGCGGTCGCACCGAAGTCGATCGTCCCGCTCGCATACGATTCCGGAGGAGTGACGACGTCGACGGTAACGGTGCCGGTGGTCACCGCCCTCGGGCTCGGGCTCGCCTCGACCGTGCCCGGTCGCAGCGAGCTCGGCGACGGCTTCGGGGTGATCGCGCTCGCGGTGATGTTCCCGATGATCGCGGTGATGGGGTACGCCCAGGTCTCCCAGCTGCGCGCGCGCCGCTCGAGGAGGCGCCGGTGAGGTTCAAGGTGCTCATGGCGCTCGTCACCGACGACAGCACCGAGCGGATCATCGACGTCGCCCGCAAGGAGGGCGCGACCGGCTGCACCGTGATCACGAGCGCCCGCGGCGAGGGGCTCGTGCCGCCGAAGACGTTCTTCGGGCTCGAGCTCGAAGGGCAGCGCGACGTCGTGATGTTCCTCGTCGAGGCCCACCTCAGCCGCCACATCCTCGAGTCGATCGCCCGGGAGGGCCGGTTCGACGAGGACGTCGGCGCGGGGATCGCCTTCCAGCTCGACGTCGAGGACGCCGTCGGGCTCGCGACGCAGCTCCCGGTGATCAAGCGCGAGATCGAGGACGAGATTTGACGGTGCACGAGCGCGTCACGGTGCGACAGGTGATGACCGCGGCGCCCTTCGTCGTCGACGGGCTCGCGACCGTGCGCGAGGCGATCGACATCATGCACACCGAGCGCGTGTCGTCGCTCGTCGTCGATCGCCGCCACCACGGCGACGAGTACGGCCTGATCGTCGTGCGCGACATCGCAGAGCAGGTGATCGGGCAGAACCGGTCGCCCGACCGGACGAACGTGTACGAGGTGATGTCGAAGCCCGTCCTCTCGCTCGACGCCGAGATGGACATCAAGTACGCCGTGCGGCTGCTCGGGCGCTTCTCGGTCTCCCGGGCGCTCGTCCTCGAGAAGGGCGACCTCATCGGCATCGTCACGTTGCGCGACCTCGTCCTGCGCTACGTCGCCGCGACCGCGCGGCCCTAGATGGCCGACCCGGTCGCAGGACTGACGAGCGCGGTCGCCGAGCTCGCAGGGGCGCCGGTCGCCCTCGAGCGGCCTGCCGAGGCGGCGCACGGCGACTACGCGACGACCGTCGCCCTGCAGCTCGCGGGCGAGCAGGGGCGGCCGCCGCGGGAGATCGCCGACGAGATCGCGCGCGGGGTGCGCGGGCTCCCGGGCGTCGCCGCCGTCGACGTCGCCGGCCCCGGCTTCCTCAACGTCACCGTCGACGACGCCTGGCTCGCGGCGGCGCTCGGGACGGTCATCGAGGGGGGCGCCGACTTCGGGGGCGGCTCGGCCGCTGCCCCCGAGCGCATCCAGGTGGAGATGGTGTCGGCGAACCCCACCGGGCCGATCACCGTCGCCTCGGCCAGGAACGGCGCGTACGGCGACTCCGTCGCGCGGCTGCTCGCGTTCGCCGGGCACGCGGTCGAGCGCGAGTACTACTACAACGACGCCGGTGCCCAGATGGACCGCTTCCGGGCCTCCGTCGCCGCGGTCGCACGGGGCGAGGAGCCGCCGGAGGACGGCTACCACGGGGCCTACCTCTCGAACCTCGCGGCGCTTCCCGGCGACCCCGTGGCCCACATGCTCGAGCGCATCGAGGCGACGCTGGAGCGGTTCCGGATCCACTTCGACACCTGGGAGCGGCAGAGCGAGTTCGAGCGCGAGATCGACGAGGCGCTCCCGCTGCTCGACACGTACGAGGCAGACGGCGCCGTCTGGGCACGCACGAGCGCTCACGGAGACGACAAGGACCGGGTGCTCGTGCGGTCGAGCGGCGAGCCCACCTACTTCGGGGCGGACGCGGCGTACATCCGCCGCAAGCTCGCGGCAGGCTTCGACCGGCTCGTCTACGTCCTCGGCGCCGACCACCACGGGTACGTGGCCCGCCTCCAGGCGCTCGCGGAGATGCTCGGTCGCGAGCGCGACGCCGTGGAGGTGCTCATCTACCAGCTCGTCCACCTGACGAAGGGCGGGGAGGCGACGAAGATGTCGAAGCGGCGAGGCGACGTCGTCCTCCTCGACGACTTCGTGGACGAGATCGGCGTCGACGCGGCGCGCTGGTACCTCGTCTCGCGTGGGCACGACCAGACGATCGAGATCGACGTCGACCTCGCAGCGGAGAAGACGCAGAAGAACCCCGTCTACTACGTGCAATACGCGCACGCGCGGATCGCCGGGATCCTGCGCAACGCCGGAAGCGCACGGCCCGGAACGACGCTCCGTGGTCCTCTCGCGGTCGAGGAGCGCGAACTGATGAAGCGCGTGCTCGAGTTCCCTGAGGTGGCCGCGACCGCGGCGCAGCGGCGCGCGCCGCACGGGATCCCGACGTACGCGATCCGTGTCGCCGACGACTTCCACCGCTTCTACCACCAGCACAAGGTGCTCGGCTCCGAGCAGGAGCAGCTCCGTCTCGCGCTCTGCACGGCAACCGGGTCGGTCGTCGGGCGGTGCCTCGACCTGGTCGGGGTGGACGCGCCAGAGCGCATGTGATCGCATACACCGACCATCCGGCCCCAGGAGGTCCCATGCCCGCCCTCGCAGCCCTCGGTACCGTCGTCGGCGTCGTGCTGTTCGCGACCGACCACACGCTGCTCGGCCTCGTGGCGTTCCTCGGCTGTCTCCCGTTCGCGCTCGGGGCCTGGGTGATGATGCGCGACCGCTACTAGCGGCCTCCGGACGACGGTCGGCGACGACGAGTCGAGGACGACGACGGCGGCCATGCGCTGGAACCTCGCCCTCGCCGCCCTTGCCGCCTCCTGGGGCTTCATCGCCGTCCTCGTCGCCGCCGTCGATCTCGACGCGCCGGCGCTCGCGTTCGCGCGCCTCGCGCTCGCGGCGCTCACGCTCGCGCTCGTCGCGCTCGTCGCGCGTGCGGCCCGGCTGCTCCACCCCGGGGGCCGCCTCCTCGCGCTCGCCGCGCTCGGGGCCGCGCAGGGCGCACACTGGCTCCTCTTCTTCCTCGCGGTCAAGCTCGGCTCGGTCGCGCTCGCCGTGATCACGTTCTACGCCGCTCCCGTCCTGATCGCGGTCGCCGCCCCGTTCGCGCTCCGGGAACGCGTGTCGCGCGTCGCGCTCGGTGCGCTCGTGCCGGGCGCGGTCGGGATCGCGCTCGTCGCTTCCGCGGGGCAGGCCGGTGGCCGCGTCTCCTTCTCCGCCCTCGCCGCCGGGCTCGGCTCCGCCCTCACCTACGCGCTCCTCGTCGTGCTCTCGAAGCGGCTCCTGCTGGGCGCAGCGGCGCCGCTCACCGTCGCCTTCTGGGACTGCCTCGTCGGTGCGGTGGTCGTCGCGCCGGTGCTCCTGCTCGGCAGTCGCGTGCTCCCGGCGGGCGCCGGCGAGTGGGGGGTCGTCGTCCTGCTCGGCGTCGTCTTCACGGGGCTCTCGACGCTCGTCTACGCGATGCTGCTGCGGCACGTCACTGCCCAGGCGGCCGGGGTGCTGACGTTCCTCGAGCCGGTCGCGGCCGTGCTCCTGGCCGCGTTGCTCGTGGGAGAGCCGCTGTCGACGGCGGTCGTCGTCGGTGGCGTGCTGGTGCTCCTCGCGGGTATCGCCGTCGTGCTCCTCGAGCCGGCGGGACGGCCCGCCACCGAGGCCGCCGCCGCAGTAGGATCAGAGCTGACGTGAGTGCCCACGAGCGCACACCGCCGGACCGCAACCTCGCGCTCGAGCTGGTGCGCGTCACCGAGGCGGCGGCGATGGGCGCCGCGCGGTGGATCGGCCGGGGCGACAAGATCGCCGCCGACCAGGCGGCCGTCGACGCGATGCGCCTCATGCTCTCGACCGTGAGCATGGAGGGCGTGGTCGTGATCGGGGAGGGAGAGAAGGACGAGGCGCCGATGCTCTACAACGGCGAGGAGGTCGGGAACGGCCTCGGCCCGGCCGTCGACGTCGCCGTCGACCCGCTCGAGGGCACGCGGCTGACCGCGCTCGGGATGCCGAACGCGATCGCCGTGATCGCGGTCGCCGAGCGGGGGACGATGTTCTTCCCGGGCGCGGCGCTGTACATGGACAAGATCGCCGTCGGCCCGGAAGCGGCCGACGCGATCGACATCGAGGCGTCGCCGACCGAGAACGTCCACCGTGTCGCGGAGGCGAAGGGGATGGACGTGAACGACGTGACCGTCGTCGTGCTCGAGCGCGAGCGCCACGACGACCTGATCGCCGAGCTTCGGAGCGCCGGGGCCCGCGTGAACCTGATCCGTGACGGCGACGTCGCTCCTGCGATCGCCGCCGCGCAGCCCTTCACCGGCGTCGACATCCTGATGGGGATCGGCGGCACGCCGGAAGGCGTGATCTCGGCGGCCGCGATCAAGTGTGTGGGTGGTGCGCTGCAGGGGAAGCTGTGGCCGCGGAACGACGACGAGCGGCGACGCCTCGTCGAAGCCGGGTTCGACCTGGACGCCGTGCTGACGGAGGTCGACCTCGTCACCGGCGACGACGTGTTCGTCGCCGCCACCGGGGTCACCGGCGGCGCGCTCCTTCGGGGCGTGCGAATGACCGGCGCGGGTGCCGAGACGGAGTCGATCGTGATGCGCTCGCGATCCGGCACGGTCCGGCGCGTCGCGGCGTTCCACCCGTCGAGGAAGCTGAGCAGCCTGAGAGAGGAAGGAGAGCGCTGATGGCCGCGCACGACCTGCAGGCGATCGCCAGGACGATCGTCGCCGACAACAAGGGGATCCTCGCCGCCGACGAGTCGACGGGCACGATCAAGAAGCGCCTCGACTCGATCGGCGTCGAGTCGACGGAGGAGACACGGCGGGCGTACCGCAACCTCCTGTTCACGACACCGGGGTTCGAGGAGTACATCGGCGGCGTCATCCTCTACGACGAGACGCTCAGGCAGTCGGCCGGCGACGGCACGCCGTTCGCGGAGGTCCTGTCCGGCAAGGGCGTCGTTCCCGGCATCAAGGTCGACACCGGCGCGAAGGCCCTCGCGCTCTCCCCGGGGGAGACCGTCACCGAGGGGCTCGACGGCCTCCGCGAGCGCCTCGCCGAGT
The DNA here is from genome assembly GCF_057140465.1 of Gaiella sp. Lineage (NCBI taxonomy): Bacteria > Bacillati > Actinomycetota > Thermoleophilia > Gaiellales > Gaiellaceae > Gaiella > Gaiella sp. Next base: position 40,302 of record NZ_DBNHWK010000019.1, on the reverse strand, counting down.
ACGTCGAGCTCGGGGCCCGCTTCGCGAAGTGGCGCGCCGTGATCACGATCGGCGACGGCCTGCCGACGGCGAACTGCGTGCACGCGAACGCGCATGCGCTCGCACGCTACGCCGCGCTCGTCCAGGAGGCGGGCATGGTGCCGATCGTCGAGCCCGAGGTGCTGATGGACGCGGACAACACGATCGAGCGCTGCGACGAGGTGACCGCACTCACGCTCCACGCGGTCTACGACGAGCTCGCACGCGCAGGGGTCGACCTCGAGGGGACGCTCCTCAAGCCGAACATGGTGATCTCCGGGAAGGGCTGCCCCGTGCAGGCCGACGCGTCGCAGATCGCGGAGCTCACCGTGGCGTGCTTCCTCCGGCACGTCCCGGCGGCCGTGCCCGGGATCGTCTTCCTCTCCGGCGGGCAGAGCGAGGTGCAGGCGACGGAGAACCTCGACGCGATCAACCGCCTCGGCGGGCCGTGGCCGCTCTCGTTCTCCTACGGGCGCGCGCTCCAGCAGTCGGCACTGAAGGCGTGGGGCGGTGACGCGGACAACGTCGAGGCCGCCCAGGCCGCGTTCCTCCATCGCGCCCGCATGAACGCCCGGGCCGTCGCCGGCGAGTGGGAGGCGGAGCTCGAGCAGGCGGTCACGGCGTAGGCCGACCGCCCGCCGACGGGGCGCCCGAGCGGACGGTCTTCCGTCAGCGCGCCGTCGGCCGCGCCTCGATGGGCACGACCTTGCCGGGGTTCATGATCCCGTTCGGGTCGAAGAGGTCCTTCAGCCCGCGGTAGAGCGGGACGAGGTCCGGGTGCTCGAGGGCGAGCGCGCCGATCTTGCCGACGCCGATCCCGTGCTCGCCGGTGCACGTCCCGCCGCGCGCGAGGGCGTCGTGCACGAGGGCGTCCGAGAGCTCGTGCCACCGGGCCACCTCGTCTGCATCGTCCGGGTCGAGGGTGACGCCGACGTGGAAGTTGCCGTCGCCCACGTGCCCGAGGATCCCTCCCCGGAGCCGTAGCCGCGCGAGCTCCTCCTGCGCGACGCCGACCGCGGCGGCGAGCTCCGAGAGCGGGACGCACGTGTCGGTCGAGCAGTGACGGAGCCCGGGCCAGAGCTGCGACCAGGAGTACGCGGCGTCGTGCCGGGCGGACCACAGACGCGATCGGGCCTCGGGGAGGCGCTCGTGGACGACGTCGACGGCGCCCTCGGCCTCGGCGAGGGCGAGGACGAGCTCGAGGTCGCCCTCGACCGAGGATGCGGTGCCCGACGCCTCGACGAGGAGGCACGGCACCTCGGGGTACGACGTCCCGCTGTAGAGGTTGATCGCGCGCATGTTGAGCGTGTCGACCAGCTCGATCCGTGTCACTCCGGTGCCGGTGGAGACGATCGCGACGGCCGCCTGCACGGCCGCCTCCACGGTGGGGAACGCGATCCGGGCGGCGACCGCGTGCTCCGGGATCCCGTGGAGGCGGAGGGTGAGCTCGGTGATCACGCCCAGCGTGCCCTCGGAGCCGACGAGCAGGCCGGTGACGTCGTACCCGGCCGAGGTCTTGGGGGCCCGGCTCCCGGTGCGGACGACGCGGCCGCCGGGCAGGACCGCCTCGAGCGCGAGCACGTTGGCGCGCATCTTGCCGTAGCGCACGGTGGTCGTTCCCGACGCGTTCGTCGCGGCCATTCCCCCGAGCGTGGCGTCGGCGCCGGGATCGACGGGGAACTGCAGCCCGTGCTCGCCCGCGGCGCGGTTGAGCGCCCCGCGTGTGACCCCCGCCTGCACGACGGCGAGGAGGTTCCCCGGCTCGAGGGAGAGGATCGCGTCCATCCGGGTGAGGTCGAGGCTGATCCCGCCGTCGACGGGGATCACGTGCCCCTCGAGGCTCGAGCCCGCGCCGAACGGCGTCACGGGGACGCGCTCGCGATCGGCCAGCTCGAGGACCCGTGAGACCTCGTCGGTGGACGTCGGGTAGACGACGGCACCCGGTCGGACGGCACGGTGAAAGGTCATGTCCTCCGCGTGGAGGTCCCGATCGGAGGTCCCCGTGGAGACGCGAGCGGCGTCGCCGCCGACGGCGGCTTCGAGGGCGGCCAGCACCTCGGCGCGGAGCGTGGTCACGTGGTCACTGTGCCCGAATCGGCCGGCACGCGCGCGTGTGAGGCGCGCGGCGCTCCACCGAGGCCGATCCGTGCAATCCCCGATGGCGAGCCCTGCGCCCCCTGCGAGCATGGTGGCACGCGAAAGGAGGCTCGATGCCAAAGACGGTGGAAGGGAAGCCGGCGGAGATCGGCGACCTGATCGAGATCACGGGCCACTCCGTGGGCGACGCGCCACGAACTGCCGAGATCCTCGAGGTGATCGGCGAGCCGGGCCGTGAGCATTTCCGCGTTCGCTGGGAGGACGGCCACGAGTCGATCTTCTTCCCCGGCGTGGACGCGACGATCCGTCACCCGGACGCGTAGCTCGACCAGCGCGATCGCCGTCCTCCAGGCGGTACCGTCGTGGACCCGTCCCGAAGGAGGCGCGATGACGCTCACCGCCCGCCAGCAGGAGCTCTCCACCACGAGTCGCTGGGACCTCGGCGATCTTCGTGCGCTGTACGTGAACTGCACCCTCAAGCCGTCGCCGGCCCTGTCGCACACGCAGGGGCTGATGGACGTCTCGATCGCGATCATGGAGGCGGCCGGGGTCGAGGTCGACCGCCTCCGGCTCGTCGATCACGACGTCCGCCCGGGCGTGTACCCGGACATGCGCGAGCACGGGGCCGTCACCGACGAGTGGCCGGAGCTGTACGCGCGCGTGCAGGCGGCGAACATCCTCGTCGTCGGCACGCCGATCTGGCTGGGCGAGAAGTCGTCCGTCTGCACCCGTCTGATCGAGCGCCTCTACGGGAACTCGGCGGAGCTGAACGAGCACGGGCAGTACGCCTACTACGGCAAGGTCGGCGGCTGCGTCGTGACCGGGAACGAGGACGGGGTCAAGCACTGCTCGATGAGTGTGCTGTACGCCCTCCAGCACCTCGGGTACGTCGTCCCGCCGCAGGCCGATGCCGGCTGGATCGGCGAGGCCGGCCCGGGGCCCTCGTACCTCGATCCCGACTCCGGCGGGCCCGAGAACGACTTCACGAACCGCAACACGACGTTCATGACGTGGAACCTCATGCACGCCGCGCGGTTGCTCAAGGACGCCGGAGGCTTCCCGGTGCACGGGAACCAGCGGGCGTTGTGGGACGCCGGTTGCCGCTTCGACTTCCCGAACCCGGAGTACCGGTAGCGATCGAGAGGGAGCCGCCGTCGAGCGTGTCGTAGGCCCGCTGGAAGCGGCTGCTTCGGCGGATCTGCCCGCCGTCCTCCGGCTACGCATTTCTTCCTCCCTCGATCAGCGGTCACGCGGATGCATGGTCGCGTCGGGGGAGGAAGACTGAGAGGAGACCGATGTACGGGTCACCCGGTCATCGTCTACACCTTCCTCGGCGCCCGCCTGCGTGGACGGGGGCCAGGGCGACGATCCGCCACAGCCTCCGCAGCGGCTTCGCGCGGGAGGTGCTGCTCGTGGCTGCCGCGATGGTCGCGTACTTCGGTATCCGCAACCTGACGGCCGGGGCCGCGGACAGGGCGTTCGTCAATGCCGAGCGCCTGTTCGCGATCGAGGAGGCGGTCGGTGCCGCCTGGGAGGCTTCGATCCAGGGCCTGGTGAGCGGCAGCGACATGCTCGTCATGCTCACCAACTGGGTCTACATCTGGGGGCACTGGCCGGTGATCCTCACCGTGGCGATCGTGCTGTACCTCACTCGTCGCCGTCACTACCTGCTCCTGCGCAACGCGGCGTTCGTGTCGGGGGCGATCGGGTTCGCCCTGTTCGCGCTGCTCCCGCTCGCGCCGCCTCGGCTCGTGGGGCTCGGGCTGATCGACACGGTGACCGAGCAGTCGCACGCGTACCGTGCCCTCCAGCCGCCGGGCCTCACCAACCAGTACGCGGCCTTCCCGAGCCTGCACGTCGGGTGGAACATCCTCGTCGGGATCGTGCTGTTCCTGGCGACGACGCACCTCGTCGTGCGGACGTTCGCCGTCGTCATGCCGCTCACGATGGGGTTTGCGGTCGTCGCCACGGCGAATCACTTCGTGCTCGACGTGGCCGGAGGCCTCGTCGTCGTCCTGCTCGGCCTGGCCGCCGCGTACGGGATCGAGCGGCGCCGGTCTGCAGCTACAATCGTCGCCGATGGGGTCGATTGCGACGACCGGGGAGGTCGTCCGCTCACCGGGCCCGCCGTTCATTGTGGCCCATCGTGCGGGCAACCACCTCGCTGATCTTCATGCTGCCGTACAGGCCGGTGCCGAGCTGGTCGAGGCCGACGTCCGCCTGTATCGCAGACGTCTCGAGCTGCGGCACCTGAAGTCCGCGGGGCCGATCCCGATCTTCTGGGACCGCTGGGAGGTCGCCGCTCCCTGGTACTCGCGTCCGGTTCTCGGCGAGCTCCTCGCCGCCGCGGACGAGGAGACGGAGCTGATGCTCGATCTCAAGGGGCCGAGGCGACGGCTCGGAGAGCTCGTCGCCGCGGCGCTGCAGCCGTACCTCGGGCACCGGAGGGTGACCGTGTGCGCGCGCTGGCCGCGTCTCCTCGAGCCGTTCACGGGCCTTCCGGTGCGGCGCGTCCACTCGGTCGGAACGCGGCGGCAGCTCGCCCGCCTGCTCGAACGGGCTCACGGGGAGCCGCTCGACGGCGTCTCGATCCACGCCGGGCTCCTCGACGAGGGGGTCGTCCGACAGCTGCGGGCCGTCGCGCGCACGGTGATGACCTGGCCGGTGAACACCCCCGAGCGGGCGCGGGAGCTCGTCGCGATCGGCGTGCAGGGGCTGATCTCGGACTCCGTCGATGCGATCGCCCCGGCCCTGGCCGCCGACGGACGCGCGTGACCGCGTTCGACCAGCTTGCCGCCGCGGCCCAGGACGCCGTGGCGCGTGTCGGTGGGCTCGACGGGCGCTTCCTGCTCCCGGCGCTCGCCCTCCAGCTGGCGACGCTCGGCTTCCGGGCCGTCGCCTGGCGGAACATCCTGGCCGCGGCGTATCCGGAGCAGCGGATCCGTGTCGGCTCGATCGCCTGCGCGTACGCAGCCGGGGTCGCCCTCAATGCGTTCATGCCGGCCCGCGGTGGCGAGGCACTGAAGGTCCTGCTCGCCCGTACCCGCATCCCGGGCTCGAGCGTGACGACGATCGCCGGCTCGCTGACCGTCGTCTTCGCGTTCGACGTCGTGCTCGGGATGGCGTTGATGGGGATGCTCTTCGCGGTCGGTGCCCTCCCCGGGCTTCCCGGCCCACCGTCGATCGGCCTCGTCCCGCTGGTCGGGGCGGTGGCACTCGTCACGGCCGTTGGCATCGCGCTCCTCGTGCGCCCGGACGTGATCCGGGGTGTCCTCCGGAGGGCGGCGCTCGGGCTCGCCGTGCTGCGCTCTCCGCGGCGCTACCTCGGGACCGTCGTGCCGTTCCAGCTCGCCGCGTGGGCGTGTCGCGTCGGCGTCGTCTTCCTCGTCCTGCAGGCGTTCCGCATCGACGTGGGCCCGATGACGGCCGTGCTCGTGCTCGTCCTCAGCGGCGCGTCGACCGCAGTCCCGGTGCCCGGTGGAGCCGGCACGCAGCAGGTGCTGGCTGCGTACGCGTTGCAGGGGGCGACCTCGATCGCCGGGGCCGTCTCGTTCTCCGTCGGCATGCAGGTGGGGGTGACGGTGGTGAACACGCTCGTGGGAGTCGTGGCGACGATGGTGCTGTTCCGCACGATCCGGCCTCTCGCCGCCGTCCGGGCGGCGCGCGCAGTGACACGGTCCTAGCGACCGTCGCGTCCTGGTGTAGGTTCCGCCGGTGAGCGGCGACGCGCGCGTCTCTCCCCGTGGCCCCCGGGCGAAACGCACTCTGGACGTGGCCGTGTCGGGCCTGCTGCTCCTCGTCCTCGCTCCCGTGATCGTGGTCGTCTGGGCGCTCGTGACGCTCGACGCGCTCGTGTGTCGTCGCGATCACGGCCCGGCGCTCTACCGGGAGGTGCGCATCTCGGCAGGTCGCGAGTTCGACCTGCTGAAGTTCCGCACGCTCCGGACGAGCGTGCTCGACCGGGCCGCGGGCCACGTCAGGCCCTTCGAGGCGGACGAGGCGAACCTCACATGGGCAGGGCGCCGCGTCCTCAAGCCGTGGTACCTCGACGAGCTCCCACAGCTGCTGAACGTCGTGCGCGGCGACATGAGCCTCGTCGGGCCGCGACCGTGGCCGCCCGAGCTCGTCGAGCGGCAGCTCGCCCAGGGGAAGGACTACCGCTTGCGCGTCCCCGCCGGCTGGACCGGGCCGGCACAGGTCTCGAAGGGTGGTGACCCGGTTCGCTACGCGGACCTCGACCTCGACTACGTCGCCCTCGTCGAGGGCGCGAGCTCGTGGCGTCTCGTGCGCTACGACCTCCGCATCCTCCGCCGGACGGTCGGAACGATGCTCCGCGGCGAGGGCCTCGCCAACTGACACGGAGTCGGCGCGCTCTGGACAATCCTGTATTTCGGGCGCATCGTGAGGGTGTGAGCACGATCGACGAGGTCGACGAGGTCCTGGAGATCCTGGGGGACGAGGAGCAGGCCGTGTCACGCCGGCGGGCTCACCTCCATGCGCGGATCGACTTCCTGCATTCGGGCGGATACGCCCATGTCGACGTCGCACCCGAGCTCACACGTCTGCAGGAGCGCGAGCGTGACCTGTCGGACCGGCGGCGCCAGCTGCACGCCGACATCGAGGCAGCTCGACGGGAGCGGGTGCGCCGCCGCGACACCGCTGCCTGACCGCTCCTAGGTGAGGCGGATCCTCGGGTCGATCCAGGCGTAGATGAGGTCGACGAAGAGGGTGAAGACGATGATCGCGATCGCGCCGAAGAGGACGACGCCTTGGAGGACGGGGAGGTCGAAGCGGCTGATCGACTCGATCGCGGTGCCGCCGAGGCCGTTGAGCCCGAACACCGCCTCGATGAAGATCGCGCCGCCGAGCAGCAGCCCGATGTCCATCCCGACCATCGTCACCACCGGCAGCATCGCGTTGCGGAGGACGTGGCTGCGCATCACGACGTTCTCGGGCGCGCCCTTCGCGCGCGCCGTGCGCACGTAGTCCTGCGTCATCGTCTCCATCACCTCGGCCCGCACGAACCGCACATAGGTGCCCGCGATCACCAACGCCAACGTCGTCCACGGCAACACCATGTGGTACGCCCAATCGAGCACACCACCGCACTCCGACGCCTCCGGCACCGAGAACACCTCGCAATACCCCGCGATCGGCGTCAACCCCAGCCTGTACCCGACCAGGTACGACAACATCAACCCGATCCAAAACGACGGCAACGAGATCCCGATCAACACGTACACCATCGCCGCCCGATCCAACAACGACCGCGGCCGCAGCGCCGACAGGATCCCGATCGGGATCGCCATCAACAACACCAGGATCATCCCCCCGAACACCAACGACGCAGTGATCGGCGCCGCCCGCTTGATCTCCTCGTTCACCGACTGCCGCGTCAAGAACGACTGCCCCAACGACCCCTCGATCACCAACCGCTTCAAAAACCGGCCGTACTGCACATACACCGGGTCATCGAGACCCAGGAACTCCTTCACCTCCTGCACCTTCTCCGGCGTCGCCGACTGCCCCGCCGCCAACCGCGCCGGATTCGCCGGCACCAAGAAGAAAATCACGTACGTCACAAACGACACGGCCAAAAACAACACGACCGCCCACAGAAGCCGTCTGACGAGGTAGCGGAACACGGGCTGTGGAACTCTACTCGATCGGAGGGTGGGAAACCGCTTGCCGAGACGTCGTGGGGGCGCCGCCTTGCGGCGGCGCCCCCTGGTCGTACGTCGTGCTGAGCCCCTCCGTCCCTACTTGACGCAGAGCTGGGTCAGGAGCGAGCCCTGGATGGACGAGTACCCGTAGCATCCGACCTTGGCGCTCACGAGGATGCGCGCGTTGGTCGAGATGTACGGAGCGACCGGAGCGTGGTTCTTGATGATGTCCCGGTCGAGGATGCCATAGGCATTGAGCCGCGCCTGGCCGGCGAGCCCGTAGGCCCGGTCCATCTGCCGGTTGATGGCGGCGTTGTTGAAGTACGACGCGTTCACGTTGTTGTCGGCCTGGATCCGGCGGCCGTCGAGCAGCACGTTGATGAAGTTCGACGGGTCCGGATAGTCCATGCCCCAGCCCTCGAGCGTGAGCTCGAACGGCTCGCCACGGGTCGCAGCCTTCTCGTGCTGGACGACGCGGTCGAGCAGCTTGATCTCGACGTCGACGCCGATCTGCTTGAGGTTGAACTGCACCGACTGTGCGATCGGCGGGCCCTGGGCCACGTTGAACGTGTACATCACGGCCTTGCCGTCACGCGTGTTGCCCTCCGCGAGCGTCTTGGCCTTGTTGTAGTTCGGCGCCTTCACGGGATAGATGCTCCAGTTCTTGAAGCCGGGCATCGAGAAGGGCAGGAAGTTGTCCGTCGCCTTCCCCGCGAGGTAGCCGTGCTGTGCGGTCATGAAGCGGCGGTCGATCACGTTCGAGATCGCCTGCCGGAGCTTCACGTTCCCCGTGAACAGCGGCCGCGAGGTGTTCATGGCGAGGTACCAGAGCACCGTCTGCGACTTGACGAAGAGCCGGCCCTTGTTGATGCCGTACTTCTCCGCCAGCTGGCGCCAGTTGGCGGGCGGGGCACCACAGAGGTCGGCCTCGCCCTTCTCGCACTGCAGCTGCTGCGTCGCGGGATCGGCGCCGACGATCCACCGGATCTCGTTCAGGTAGTTCTTGTACCCGGCCTTGTTGAACGGCGCCTGGTTGTTCTTCCAGAACGGGTTGCGGACCGCGAGAGCGGAGGTCTTCTGGTTCCACTCCTTGAGGTAGTACGGGCCGCTGCCGACCGGCTTGGTCACGCCCTCGGCGGTGAACGGCGTGTTCGCCGGCACCGGCGCGAAGAACATCATCGACATCCGTGCGAGGAAGTCGGGGGCGTTCTTGTTGAGCGTGACGACGAACGTGGTGGCGTTCGGCGCCCGGTAGCTCACGACGTCATCGAGGAACGACGACCCGGGCGACTGCATCTCCTTGTTGAGGGCCCGGTCGAACGCGCGCTTGTAGTTCGCGGCCGTGATGTTCTGGCCGTTCGAGAACTTGAAGCCCTTCTCGATCGTGAACGTGTACACCCGCCCGTTGTTGGACACCTTCGGCATGCCCTTCGCCCCCAGTGGGGTGAGGCGGCCGCCAGCAGCGCCTTCTGCGTGCGGGTAGTACATGAGCGTGATGTTCGTCGCGGCCATCATGTTCCACGAGTGGCTGAAGTACGCCAGGCCCGTGTCGGCGTAGTCGAAGTCGCTGCGGCTCGTGATCGTGATCGAACCGCCGGCCTTCACCGCCGACGCCTGGGTACCGCCGGCCGCCGGACCGGCCACCATCGCGGCCGCCAGCAGCGACGTCCCGACCGCGGCCATCGCGATCGAGGTCCAGATACGTCCCTTCATCTCACTCCTTTCGACTGCTACCAACCAGTGCCGATAGGGCACGTTTCACCCATCGCCGATTAGACGCCCCGATCGCCGATTTGTTGGCCGCCGGTTAAGGGAATCGTCCGGGCGGCCCGTTGCGGTGACGCCGGCTAGAGGCGCGAGCGCGGGTCGAACGCGTCGCGAAGACCGTCGCCGAGCAGGTTGAACGCGAGCGTCGTGAGCACGATCGCGAGGCCCGGCCAGACCATCAGCAAGGGGACGGTCGTGTAGTAGTTGACCGCGTCGGCGATCATGTTGCCCCAGCTCGCGGTGGGCAGCTTGATGCCGACACCGAGGAACGACAGCGCCGCCTCGCCGATCACGTAGCCGGCGACGACCAGGGTCGAGTAGACGATGATCGGGGCGACGAGGTGCGGCAGCAGGTGCGACCGGATGATGCGAAGGTCGCTGGCGCCGGTCATCAGCGCGGCCTCGACGAACTCCTTCTCCCGGAGCGAGAGCACCTTCGCGCGGATGATCCGCGCCGGGTAGAACCAGCCGAACACGGTGAACACGAGGAAGAGCGTCATGACACCGGGAGCGAGCACGCCTCCGAAGGTGATCCCGTCGAGCCGGCTCCCCACGGTGCTCGCGAGGGCGATCACGAAGAGCAGCGCGGGGAACGCCATCGTGATCTCGGTCAGCCGCGAGACGATGGTGTCGGTGTACCCGCGGTAGTACCCGGCGAGCGCGCCGAGCACGACGCCGATCAGCATCACGCCCAACGTCGAGAGCACCGCTACCTGCAGGGAGACACGCCCGCCGTAGAGCAGGCGCAGGAACTCGTCGCGCCCGAGCGACCCGTCGGCGCCGAGGACGAGGAGCTGCTTCTCGCCGGTCTCGAAGTCGGTCACGTAGCTCCCGGGGCCGACGGGGAGGAACCCCTCGTCGATCCCGTCCGGGAAGATCTGGTTCGGCCCGTGCCCGATGAAGTGCTCGGCGACCCAGGCGCCGGGGTAGACGACGATCACGAGGAAGACGAGGAAGAAGATGCTCGCGACAGCGACCCGGTCGCGCTTGAAGCGGCGCCACACCTGCTCCCAGTAGCCGCGGGCCTGGATCTCGCCGAGCTGCTCGGACTCGGTCGTCTCGAGGTCGACGATCACCTTGCCGGCGCGACCGGTGTTCCCGCCTTCGCGGGGTGGCTGCGTGGAGGTCGTCATCGAGGTACGGGAGCATAGCCGACTCCCTGGCGTGTGAGACGACCGTCGGCCGCGCGTTGTTTGCCGACGGGAGCCTGTGGGACGAGGGCGACGGGGCGGGCGAGCGCGCCCTTCGTGACCCGGTCGCCCCGGCCTGTTCCCGCCGCGGCGGCGCGTCGATGTGCTACTCGAGCGCGTCGGCGCCGGCGACGACCTCGAGGATCTCCTGCGTGATCTCCGCCTGGCGGGCCCGGTTCATCTGCAGCGTGAGCCGGTCGATCAGATCGCCCGCGTTCTTGGAGGCGTTCCGCATCGCCGTCATCCGGGCGCCCTGCTCGGACGCGGACGACTCGAGAAGGGCGCGGTAGACCTGCGTCTCGACGTAGACGGGGAGCAGCCGCTCGAGGATCTGCTCGGGCTCCGGCTCGAAGATGAAGTCGCCCCGGAGCACGTCGTCGCGGCGCTCGTCCTCGCTCGTCTCCAGGATGTCGGCGGAGATCGGCAGCACGTCCTGCTCCGTCACGTGCTGGGTGAGCGCGGAGACGAACGTGTTGTAGACGAGCACGACGCGGTCGACCTCGCCCGAGGTGAAGAGCTCTCCGAGCCCATGGGCGATCGCCTGCGCGTCGGCGTAGCCGGGTCGATCGGTGAAGCCGACGTGCGCGCCGTCGAGCTCGCGCCGGCGGAACGTCAGCGTCGAGCGGCCCTTCTTGCCGACCGCCACCCAGCGCACCTTCAGGCCCTCGCTCTGGAGCTGTCGCTCGACCGCGAACGCCCGCCTCATCACCTGGGCGTTGAAGGCCCCCGCGAGCCCACGATCGCCGGTCAGCGGGACGAGGGCGACCGTCTCCACGGTCTCGCGCCGCTCGAGCAGCGGCAGCCCGCGCACCGAGCCGGCGGCGCGTCCGACCCCCGCGATCAGCTCGCGCATCGTGTCGGCGTACGGCCGCATCGCCTCGATGCGCGTCTGCGCCCGCCGCAGCTTCGCCGCCGCGACGAGCTCCATCGCGCGCGTGATCTTCCGCGTGTTGCGGACGGAGCGGATGCGGCGCTTGTAGTCCTGGACGGATGCCATCTCGGTGCTCGGCTCCTCGGGCGGCGGGGCGCCTACCCGGCGAGCCCCCTCTCCTCCTGTACCGCGAACCCGTCGACGAACCGTTGCAGCGCCTCGTCGAGCTTCGCCGCCGTCTCGTCGGAGAGGTCGCCCGTCGCGCGGATGTTCTCGTAGAGCCCTCCGTCGGCGCGGAGCGTCTCGCGCAGCTCCTCCTGGAAGCGCGGCACCTGGCCCACGGGAACCCGGTCGAGCCAGCCGTGGATGCCGGCGTAGATCGCGACGACCTGCTCCTCCATCGGCCACGGCTGGTACTGGGGCTGGTTGAGCGTCGCGACCATGCGCTCACCGCGAGCGAGCGACTGCTGCGTGGCGGCGTCGAGCTCGGACCCGAACTGCGCGAAGGCCTCGAGCTCGCGGTACTGGGCGAGGTCGAGCCGGAGGCGTCCGGCGACCTTCTTCATCGCCTTCGTCTGCGCGTTCCCGCCGACGCGGGAGACGGAGATGCCGACGTTGATCGCGGGGCGCACGCCCGAGTAGAAGAGGTCGGACTCGAGGAAGATCTGCCCGTCCGTGATCGAGATCACGTTCGTGGGGATGTACGCCGAGACGTCTCCTGCCTGCGTCTCGATCACCGGCAGGGCGGTCAGGGAGCCGCCGTCGAGCTTGTCCGAGAGCTTGCACGCGCGCTCGAGGAGGCGCGAGTGGAGGTAGAAGACGTCACCGGGGAAGGCCTCGCGTCCGGGCGGCCGCCGCAGGAGGAGCGACAGCTGCCGGTACGCATCGGCGTGCTTCGAGAGGTCGTCGTAGATGACGAGCGCGTGCTTGCCGTTGTAGAGGAAGTACTCGCCCATCGCCGCGCCGGCGAACGGCGCCATCCACTTGATCGGCGCGGCCTCCTGCGCAGGCGCGGAGACGACGATCGTGTAGTCCATCGCGCCGGCGTCGCGGAGCCGCTCCACCACCTGGGCGACCGTCGACGCCTTCTGCCCGACCGCGACGTAGATGCAGATCACGTCGCCTCCGCGCTGGTTGATGATCGTGTCGATCGCGACCGCGGTCTTGCCGGTGCCGCGGTCGCCGATGATCAGCTCGCGCTGGCCTCGGCCGATCGGGATCATCGAGTCGATCGCCTTGAGACCGGTCTGCAGCGGCTCCTTCACGGGCTGCCGCTGGACGACGCCGGGGGCCTTGAACTCGAGCGAGCGGGTCGTCTCGGTGGCGATCGCGCCCTGCCCGTCGAGCGGGCTCCCGAGCGGGTCGACGACGCGCCCGAGCAGCGCCTCGCCCACGGGCACCGACATCACCGCGCCGGTCCGGCGGACGAGCTCGCCCTCCTTCACGTGCTGCCACTCGCCGAAGAGGGCAACGCCGACGTTGTCCTCCTCGAGGTTGAACGCGATGCCGACGACGCCGTGCTCGAACTCGAGGCGCTCGAGCGCGATGCAGTTCTCGAGCCCGTGGACGCGGGCGATGCCGTCACCGACCTGGAGGACGGTGCCGACCTCGCTGAGGTCGGTCTCGACGTCGTACTGCTCGATCCGCTGCTTCAGGATCGACGTGATTTCCTCTGGGCGGAGCTTCACGGAAACGGTCTCCTTCGTCGGTCTCTTCGGTTCAGTTCCTGGTCACGAGGTCGCGGCGCAGGCGCTCGAGCCTCCCGCGGACGCTGGCGTCGACGCGCAACGATCCTGCCTGCAGGATCATCCCGCCCACGAGGGAGGGGTCGACCGACCGGGCGGCTTCCACGCGACTGCCGGACGCCTGCTCGATGCGGCGCACGATCGCGTCCGCCTCGGCGTCCGTGAGCTCGTGCGCGGTCGTCAGCTCGACCTGTAGCCGTCCCTGCTCTCGATCGACGATCGCGTCGAGCTCCTCGGCGATCGCGCGCAGCTCGCCGGCGCGCCCCTTCGAGGCGACGAGGCGCAGGAAGTTGCGCGTCAGGTCGTCGGCGCCTTCCGACAGCTCCGCGAGGACGTCGGCCTTCGCCGTGGGATCGAGCTGCGGGTTCGCGAGGAACCCCTCCAGCTCGCGGGAGGCCTCGAGGGCATCGGCGAGCTGGCGCAGCTCGCCGCGCACGACGTCGACGCGCCCGGCATCGCGGGCGGCCTCGAAGAGCGCCCGGGCGTACATGCGTTGCGCGACGGCCATCGTGCCCCGCCCCTAGCTCCGGCCGCGCTCCAGCGCGGAGAAGTCGAGGCCGTCGATCGCCTCCTCGATCAGGCGGCGCTGGTCCTCGGCGTCGAGCACCTTGCCGACGACACGCTGTGTCGCCTCGACGGTGAGGTCGGCGACCTCCGAGCGGATCTGGTCGATCGCGCGGGTCGTCTCCGCGTCGATCTGCTTGCGCGTGTCCTCGAGCCGGCGGAGCCGCTCGGCTTCCGCCTCGTCCTTCGCGCGCTGGATCTGCGCGTCGGACACCTTGCGTGCCTCGGCGAGGATCCCCGCGGACTCGTTCCGCGCCTCGGCGAGGATCGCACGGTTCTGCTCGAGCAGCTCACGCGCCTCCTTCCGTGCGCGGTCCGCCTCGTCGATCGCCTCGCGGATCCGGTCGCGACGGTCGTCGATCGTCTTCTGGATCGGGCCGAACGCGAAGCGCTTGAGGACGTAGAACGTGATCGCGAAGGCGATCAGCGTCCAGACCATCAGCCCCGGGACGACGTCGATCAGGCTCCCGGAGCTCTCCTCGGCTGCCAGCAGGTGGAGCATCGGTCAGATGAGGACGTAGGCGAGCAGGCCGCCGATCAGGCCGTAGAACACGACGGCCTCGGTGAGGGCGAAGCCGAGCCACTGGATGCCCTGGAGCTCGCCACGGAGCTCGGGCTGGCGGGCCACCGCCTGGATCATCGAGCCGAAGATGGTGCCGATGCCGATGCCGGCGCCGAGCGAGCCGAGCCCGATGCCGAGCGCGAGCGCGATCGCCTTGCCGGCATCCGCGACGTCACCGGTGGTCTCGGCGAGGACGAAGAACGACGAGAGCATGGACGAGTCTCCTCCTTGACTAGTGCTCCGGCTCGATCGCCGAGCCGATGTAGATAGCGGACAGAGCAGCGAAGATATAGGCCTGGATCGACACGACGATCACGACCTCGAACAGGTAGAAGGCGGTTGCCGCCGGGACGGCGATCACGGCGAGGACGACGTTCTCGAGCACGAAGATCAGCCCGATGAACGTGAGGATCAGCATGTGCCCGGCGAGCATGTTCGCGTAGAGACGGACGGACAGGCTGATCAGCCGCATGAACTGCCCGAGGATCTCGAGCGGGATGATCAGCGGCAGCATCGCCTTCGGCACCTCGGGGATCCAGCTCTTGAAGTACGCGACCGCGCCGTTGGCCCTGATCCCCTCGACGTGCGTGAACACGAACGTCATCAGCGCGAGGGCGAGGGTGACCGAGAGCGTCGACGTCGCGGCGAAGATCGCGAGCGTCGGGACCTCGACGCCGCCGATCTCCCACCGCTCGTCGGAGAGGGGAAGCGGGATGAAGCCGAGCATGTTGACGACCCAGATGAAGAGCATCAGCGTCGCGACGTACGGGAACCAGCGCCCGATCGCCTTCGTCGGCAGCCCCTGCTCGGCGACCTGTACCTGGGCGATCTCGTAGATCTGCTCTCCGAGCGCCTGCCGGCGGTCGGGGCCTCGCCCCACCTTGACGCGCATGAAGACGATCCCGATCACGCACGTCACGATCATGCCGAGCAGGAGGTACGCGACCGCCTTGTTGATCGACATGTCGAGCGGGCCGATCTTGAGCTCCGGGCCCCAGGTCTTGAGGTCCCACTCGTGCGAGGGATCGAACTTCGTCTCCTCCTCGCCCGTGCTCTCGGACGCGAGCGCCACGGCCGCCGGGAGGGCGACGTAGAGCGCGAGGGCGAGTGCGAGCAGGCGCTTCACGCCTTCGCCTCCGTGCCGAAGTAGCCGACGAGGCCGACCGCGAGCTCGAGCGTGAACGCGAGGGCGTAGAGCAGGGCAGCGGCGATCCCCACGGATTGATCCGCGATCGTGACGGCGACGAGTGGAATGCCCACTGCGATCGCCCGGAAGCTCGTGCCGATGCCCCGCATGCCTGCGGCGGCGAGGTTACCGGTGTCGGGCGCGAGACGCGTCAGTAGCAGCGCCAGCACCTGCGCCGCGACCCAGAGGACGGCGGCGAGCACCCAGCCGGCGAGCGGCCAGCCGGCGACGGCGAACACGGGGAGGGCGAGCACGATCACCGCCGTGCCTGCGAGCGCCGGCCCGAGGCGCCCCGGAACGTCACGGGGCGTCGAGGCGAGACGCACCATGATCCCGGGCTCGTCGTCGTCGTCGCTCATCGGGGCGCGGTGTAGACGCGGTAGACGACGAGCACCGCGAGCGGGATCCCGGCGATCGCACCGACGAGCAGGCCGAGGCCCCAGCTTCCCAGTGCCCAGCCGATCAGGGCGCCGACGATCATCGCGGCGCCCGTGGTGCCGAGCAGGAGGCCGGACGCGGTCGCGAGCGAGTGCGGGCTGCCAGGAGGGCTCGACGCCATCGTGGCGGCAGCATACCAGGGGGCTTGTAACAGCCGATTCCCATTCTGAGAGCCGAAATCGGCAGAGTTCGTCACACGACGTAGGATGGACGGGTGCAGCGCCTCGTCCTCGTCCACGGCAGCGTCACGGCGGGGCGGGCGACCTGGACTGCGGTGCGGCGCGCCCTCCGTGACCGCCACGAGCTCGTCGTGCTCGACCGGCCCGGGTTCCCCCCGGGGCCGCCCGTCGAGCACATCGACTTCGACGAGCACGCCCGCTGGGTCGGCGAGCGCCTGCGCAGCGGCGACCATCTCGTCGGGCACTCCTACGGCGGGGTGGTCTGCCTGCTCGCGGCCTCACTGGCGCCGACCGCGCTCGCGTCCCTGACGGTGATCGAGCCGCCAGCCGGGGACGTCGCTCGGGGCGACCCGGCGGTCGAGGCGTGGATCCGCGAGGGCGAGGAGCTCTGGCGTGAGGGGCCGCTCGACGACCCCGAGCGCTTCCTGCGGCGGTTCCTCGCCTACGTCGGGTCGGGGTACGACCCACCCTCGCCGCTGCCTCCCGAGCTGGAACAGGGAGCCCGGGCGCTGATCCGGGAGCGTCACCCGTGGAAGGCCCGCATCCCGGTGGCCGAGCTGTCGGCCGCCCCGTTTCCGAGCCTCGTCGTCTCGGGCGCCCACCACGCGGCCTTCGACGCCATCTGCGACGCCCTCGAGGACGCGCTCGGCGCGGAGCGCCTCGTCCTCCCCGGGTACGGCCACAGCCCGCATCGCCACCCGGGGTTCGGCGAGGCGCTCGCGGCGTTCGTCGAGCGCGCCGTGCGCCGGGCGGGCCCTCCGCGCAGCTGACTCCGGGTCGTCGGCGCTGCGTCGTCGCCGTCAGCCCGACGACGCCTGCCGGTGGACGTCCTCGGGCGCGGGCGCCGGCGGCGCCTCGCGCAGGCGCCGCCGGATCCTCGGGTTCGCGAGCTTCACGATCTCGAGGAGGTAGACGACGTAGACGGAGTACGCGAGCGCCGCGAGCGCGATCGCGGCGACGGCGACGGTCTCCCAGAGATGCCACTCGCCGCCCTCGCGGAACGGGATGAAGCGCGTCGCGAGCGCCGCCGCCCCCAGGGTCGCCGTCCAGCCCCACATCACGAGCGCGGCGCGGCGCTGTGAGAAGCCGATGTTGAGGAACCGATGGTGGAGGTGCGAGCGGTCGGCCGAGCTGATCGGCTGCTTGTACTTGAGGCGCTTGGCGACGACGAACGACGTGTCGATGATCGGCACGGCGAGAACGACGAGCGGGAGGAACAGGACGACCGTCGACGCGGTCTTGAGCAGGCCGGCGACGGAGATCGTGGCGAGCGTGAAGCCGAGCACGAGCGCCCCCGAGTCCCCCATGAAGACGCGGGCGGGGAAGAAGTTGTGCCGGAGGAACCCGACGCACGCTCCCGCGACGACCGCCGACAGGATCGCGGCGTCGGTCTTCCCGAGCGAGAGCGCGATGACCGCGAAGGTGAGGCCGGCGATCGCACAGACGCCCGAGGCGAGCCCGTCCATCCCGTCGAGGAAGTTGACCATGTTCATCACCGCGACGATCCACACGATCGTCAGGCTCACCCCGAGCCACGCCGGCAGGTCGACGACGCCGACGAACGGGAACGTGAAGTGGTCGACCCAGACGCCGAACGAGACGGGGATGACGGCGGCCAACACCTGCCCGAGGAGCTTGGGGAGCGGGGCGAGGCCGCGGAAGTCGTCGATCGCCCCGATCACGCAGGCGACGGCGACGCCGAGGAGGATCCCGCGCATCTCGCCCGAGAGCTCGAGGAACGCGAGCGCCGGGACGATGATGCCGAGGAAGATCGCGAGCCCCCCGAGGCGCGGGATCGGGCGTCGGTGAACGCGGCGGGTGTCGGGGGCGTCGACGACGCCGAGCAGCCGCGCCATCCCTCCCACCGCGGGCGTGAGCAGGACGACGATGCCGAACGCGATCAACGCCCCGTACAGGACCTCCGGGGTCGCGCGCAGGTCGTCGATCACGGCGTGGCGGGCGGTCGGCGGGCGGGGACGGGCAGAGCGACGGGCCCGCCCGCGGGCGGCTCGCCGTCGGACGGGGCGCGCTGCGGCGGGGGCCGGAGGGCCGTCGGTCCTCGCATCCCGGCTACTTCGTCCCGTAGAGCCGGTCGCCTGCGTCGCCGAGCCCGGGCACGATGTACCCCTTCTCGTTGAGCGCGCGGTCGACCGCGGCGACGACGATCGCGACGTCCGGGTGGTCGCGATGGATCCTCGAGATCCCCTCGGGGGCGGCGATCAGGGCGATCAGCCGGATCGACGTCGCGCCGGCGGCCTTCACCGTGGCGACCGCGGCGGCCGTCGAGTTGCCGGTCGCGAGCATCGGGTCGAGCAGGATCACGTCCCGGTCGGCGAGGTCGTCGGGGAGCTTCACGTAGTACTCGACCGGCTGCAGCGTCTCCTCGTTGCGGTAGAGCCCGATGAAGCCGACGCGCGCGCCGGGGATCAGCGAGAGGACGCCGTCGAGCATCCCCATCCCGGCGCGCAGGATCGGGCACACCGCGACCTTCTTTCCCGAGATGCGCTGCGCGCTCGTCCACTCGAGCGGCGTCTCGATGTCGACGGTCTCGGTCGCGAGGTCCTTGGTCGCTTCGTACGTGATCAGCAGCGTCAGCTCGTTGACGAGCTGGCGGAACATCTGCGTCGTCGTCGTCACGTCGCGCAGGAGCGCGAGCTTGTGGCGCACGAGCGGGTGCCCGACCTCGATCACGGTGCCCGTTGCCGCCGGTGCGGGCGACGTCTCTGTCATGGCGAGCCTCCTAGCCGGAGCCGACGTACGTCGTGTAGCCGCGGAACCCAGGATAGAGCGGACGGCGCTCGCAGAGGGCCCTGCTCCGCTCCCGGAGCGCCGAGATGTCGGCGTCGTCGCCGAGCGCCGCGCAGATGATCCGGCCGACCTCGCGGACGTCGTCCGCGTCGAAGCCGCGCATCGTCACCGCCGGCGTCCCGATCCTCACACCGGACGCGATCGTCGGCGGCCGCTCGTCGAACGGGACGGTGTTGCGGTTGACGGTCACGCCGACCTCGTCGAGACGCTCCTCCGCGTCCTTTCCGGTCCAGCCGGTCCCCCGCAGGTCGAGCTGGAGGAGGTGCGTGTCGGTGCCGCCCGTGAGCACCGCGAGCCCGCCGGAGACGAGCTCGTCGGCGAGCACGTCGGCGTTCGTGCGCACGGCCTGCAGGTAGTCGCGGAAGGCGTCCGTCTGCGCGATGCGGAAGCACGTCGCCTTGGCGGCGATCGTGTGCTCGAGCGGCCCGCCCTGCGAGCCCGGGAAGACGGCGCGGTCGATCGCCCGCGCGTGCTCGTCGCGGCAGAGGATGAATCCGGCGCGCGGCCCGGCGAGCGTCTTGTGCGTGGTCGACGTCACGACGTCGCAGTGCTCGACCGGGTTCGGATGGAGACCGGCGGCGACGAGCCCGGCGAAGTGCGCCATGTCGCACATCAGGAACGCCTCCACCTCGTCCGCGATCCGCCGGAACTCCCACGTCTCCACGGTGCGGGGATACGCCGAGCCGCCGCAGACGATCAGCCGCGGGCGGTGCTTCTTCGCGAGCTCGAGCACCTCGTCGTAGTCGACGAGGTTCGTCTCCGGCGACACCCCGTAGTGCTGGATCGTGTAGAGGCGCCCGGAGAAGTTGACCGCGAGGCCGTGGCTCAGGTGGCCTCCGTGGTCGAGGCGCAGCGAGAGCATCGTGTCGCCCGGCTGGAGGAGTGCGAGGTACACGGCGACGTTCGCCTGGGAGCCTGCATGGGGCTGGACGTTCGCGTGATCGGCTCCGAACAGCTCCTTGGCCCGGTCGATCGCCAGCTGCTCGATCTCGTCGACGACCTCGCACCCGCCGTAGTAGCGGCGGCCCGGATAGCCCTCGGCGTACTTGTTCGTGGGCACGCTGCCACCCGCCTCGAGCACCGCGGGCCACGTGAAGTTCTCCGACGCGATCAGCTCGATGTGGTTGCGCTGGCGCTCGAGCTCACGGCCGAGCAGGGTCGCGATCTCGGGGTCCACGCCGGCGAGCCCGACCGTCCGGAGCTCCTCGACCGTCCGTAGGTCGACCGTGGTCACGCGGGCGATGCTACTGGAACGTGCGGGGGCCGGAGACCGGGACGACCTGCGAGCAGCGGCCGGTGCGCAGCCGTCCACGACGAGCGCACGCGGGCTAGAAGCGGCGACGCTCGACCGAGGCGACCCGATCGAGGCGACGATCGAGGGTCGCGGTGTCCCGCCCGGCTCCTCCGTTGACGACGTCCCGCCTCCCGTCACGCGCGAAGATGGTGTCGGCGTCGGGGCCGCCGAGGAGCGTGTCCCGTCCGGTGCCGCCGACGAGCGAGTCCCTGCCTCTCCCTCCGCTCAGCCGATCGTTGCCGGCGTTGCCGAAGAGGCGGTCGCGGCCGTCGCCGCCGTCGAGTCGGTCGTTCCCCGGGCCGCCGACCACCTCGTCCCGCCCCCGGCCGGCAACGACGACGTCGTTGCCGCTGCCGGCGTCGACGCGGTCGTCGCCGGGGCCTGCGTACACGACGTCGTTGCCGCCGAGCCCGATGATCCGGTCGTTCCCCCCGAACCCGCAGATCACGTCGCGGCGGTTCGTGCCGCGGAGGACGTCGGGCCACTGCGTGCCGACGATCGTGCACCGGACAACACGTCCCCGCGCGTCACGCGGGAGGGGTGGCGTTCCGAACGACGCAGTCCGGCCGACCGACGAGCCCGCGGCGTTCACCGCCACGAGGCGGTAGTAGTAGCGCCGACCCGGCTGCAGGCCGTCCAGCCTCGCTGAGAGCGGGCGCGCCCTGTCGCCGTCGACGCGGACCGGCTGCGTGCGTCGGCCCAGGGACCGCGACCGCCCGTACTCGAAGTAGGCGGTCGTCGACAGCCCGCCCGGGTTGACGCTGCCGGTGATCCAGGCCGAGAACGGCCCGACGCTCGTGACCTTCGACGTCACGGCCTGCGGCAGGCCCCCCGGCGTGCGGAAGGTGGCGTCGCGCCCGTCCGTACGGCCCGCGGAGTTCGAGCCGCGCGCGCGGTAGTGGTAGGTGACCCCGGGCCGCAGCCCCGTGAGCGTGAAGCCGACGGTGACGCGCTCGTAGCCCGATCCCGCGCTCCGCGAGGGCGTCCGGGAGCCGTACCGCGTGCTCGTCCCGTACTCGATCCAGACCGACGTCGAGCGCCCGCCCGGGATGACGATCGCGGTCACCGCGGCGGTCGTCGGCGACACGTCGCCCACGGCTCCGGTCTCGACCGAAGGCCCCGTCGTCGTCTGGAAGCGCCGATCCTCGCCCTTCGCCGTCCCGGCGTCGTTCACCGCGACGATCCGGAAGTGGTAGGTCCGCCCGGCGCGGAGGCCCGTGACGCGCTGGGAGACGGCGACCGGGTCGTTGCTCCCACCGGCACTCGCCGCCCGCGTGCGCGAGCCGTAGGCGGTCGTCCGGCCGTACTCGAAGTAGAAGGAGGTGCCGCGCCCGTTCGCGTCCACCCTGCCGCGCAGCACCGCCGAGGCCGAGGTCACCTCGGTCGCCTCCTCGGTCGTCGCCGAGGGCCCTACGTCGGTCCTGAACCGCTCGTCACGACCGACGCTCGTCCCGGACGCGTTCCGGGCGACGAGCCGGAAGTGGTACTCCGTTCCGGGCTCGAGGCCGGCGACGAGCGCCTTGACGCTCTTCGCTTCTGTCCCGGATCCGGCGTCGACGCTCGTCGTCCGCTTCCCGTAGGCAGCCGTCCGACCGTACTCGAAGTAGATCGTCGTCGTCTGCCCTCGCGGGTTCACCGTGCCCGTGAGCACGGCTTTCCGGGGACCGATCTCGGTGGCACGCCCCGTCGTCACCGTGGGCTCTCCGCCGGTGGTCGTGAACACGCCGTCGGAGCCGCTGGCCGCGCCGTCCTCGTTCTCGGCGACGAGCCGATAGTGGTACCGCGTGCCCGGCGCGAGCCCGGTGATCGATGTCGTCACGTCGATGTTCGCAGTGCCGTTGCCGGCGCTCCGCAGTGGGGACTTCGACCCGTAGGACGTGCTCGTTCCGTACTCGAACGCCCACGTCGTCTGCTTGCCGTTCGGGTTCACGGTGCCGTTCAGGGTCGCCGACGTCGCATCGACGGACGTGACCGGCCCCGTGATCGCAACAGGCTCCGCCAGCGACGCGGCGAGTGCCGATCCTGCCAGCATCGCCAGTGCCGCGAGGCCGATCGCCCCACGAAGCGCGCGCATGCCCTCAGGCTACGCCACGCACATTAGGAATCTGTGACGGCGCGGGCGTACCCCTCGCTCGCCTCGCGCACGCGTGCCAGCGCCTCCACCCCGGAAACCGCGCCCTCGCGGAGGATCTCCGGCCGCTCACCGGTGAGGTCGATCACCGTCGAGGGCAGGCCCGGGAGCTCGCCGCCGTCGACGATCGCGGCGACGCCCGACAGGATCGCGTCGGGGACGTCCGCGACGCGGCACGGGTCCGGCCCCCCTGCGAGGTTGGCGCTCGTCGCGACCACGATGCCGGCGGCGTCGAGGACGGCGCGCGCGGGCCCCGCGACGGCGGGCACGCGCACCCCGATCGCGGTCGGCCGGTCGGCGTTGAGCCACGCGTAGCGGCGGGACGGGTTCGGGAGCACGAGCGTGTACGGGCCCGGGAGCAGGGCGCGGGCGATCGCCTCCGACCGCCCGCGGAGCTCGGGCACGTGCTCGACGAGCACGTCCACGCTCGCGGCCACGAGGGCTGTCGGCTGGATCGCCGGACGGCCCTTGAGCGCGTACAGCCTGCGGGCCGCCTCCTCCGTCGACGCGGCGCAGGCGAGGCCGTAGACGGTGTCGGTCGGGATCACCACGAGCCGACCCTCCCGGATCGCGGCGACCGCACGGTCGACGGAGCTCACGACCCGGAGAGCGCGCGGCCCCGCAGCGTCGCGTGGCGCCTGCCGGACGTGATCTCGGTCATCCCGGTCGCCCGGCCCCGGAGAGGCGCCCCTCGACGACCCGGTCGCGCCCGGCCAGGTCGGGGGTGACGTGGACGTCGACGAAGCCGTGCGCCACGAGGAGCTCCGCGACGTCGCCCGCCCCCTCGCCGTGCGCCTCGAGCACGAGGGCCCCGCCGGGCTGGAGGACCGACACCGCGCTCCTCGCGATCGACTCCGTGTGCCCGTCGGCCACGAGCGCGAGACGCGGCTCCCAGTCGGCCACCTCGGGCGCCAGTCCCGGCAGCTCGGCGGCGTGGACGTACGGCGGGTTCGACACGACGAGGTCCCACGGGCCGGCCGGGAGCCCGTTGAACAGGTCATGCTCGAGCACCTCGAGGTCGATGCCCGTGCGCGCGGCGTTCTCGCGGGCGAGGGCGAGAGCGTCCGGGGAGACATCGACGCCGGTCACGTGGGCACCCGCGTGCTCGTCGGCGATCGCGAGCGCGATCGCCCCCGATCCGACGCCGACGTCGAGCACACGGGGCGCATCCCTCTTCGCGATCAGCGCGAGGCAGCGCTCGACCAGGATCTCGGTCTCCGGCCGAGGGATCAGGGCGCGTCGGTCGACCGTGAGCACGAGCCGTCGGAACTGCCACTCCCCGAGCACGTGCTGGACGGGCTCGCGGCGCCCGCGGCGGACGACGAGCGCGCGGGCCGCGTCGAGCTCGCCCGGGGTCAAGGGGCGGTCGTGGTCGAGGTAGAGGTCGATGCGTTCCACCTCGAGCGCCTTTCCGAGGAGCAGCTCGGCATCGAGACGCGGCGTCTCGCTCCCCCGCCCGGCGAGGAACGCGGTCGAGCGGCGGAGCACCTCGCCGACCGTCACGAGAGCGCGGCTGCCTCGAGGGCACGCCGGCGCTCCTCGGCCTGGAGCGCCGCGGTGAAGTCGTCGAGGTCGCCCTCGAGGATCTGGTCGAGCCGGTGCGCCGTGAGCTTGATGCGGTGGTCGGTGAGGCGGTTCTCGGGGAAGTTGTAGGTGCGGATCTTCTCCGCCCGCTCGCCGGTGCCGACCTGCGCGCGACGCGCCGCCGCCACCTCCGCCTGCTGCCGCTCCCGCTCGGCCTCGTAGAGGCGCGCGCGCAGCACGCGCATCGCCTTCTGGCGGTTCTGCAGCTGTGACTTCTCGTCCTGCATCGACACGACGATGCCCGTCGGCAGGTGCGTGATCCGGACCGCCGAGTCGGTCGTGTTGACGCTCTGCCCGCCCGGGCCCGTCGAGCGGTACACGTCGACCTTGAGGTCCTTCTCCTCGATCTCGATCTCGACGTCCTCGACCTCGGGCATCACGGCGACCGTTGCGGTCGAGGTGTGGATGCGCCCTTGGGACTCGGTCTCCGGCACGCGCTGCACGCGGTGCGTGCCGCCCTCCCACTTGAAGACGGAGTACGCGCCGTCGCCCTTGACCGCGAACACGAGCTCCTTCACCCCGCCGCCGTCGCTCTCGCTCGCCGAGAGCGTCTCCGTCCGGAAGCCGCGGCGCTCCGCGTAGCGCGTCAGCATGCGCGCGACGTCGGCGGCCCACAGCGCGGCCTCGTCGCCCCCCACGCCCTGACGGACCTCGACGATCACGTCCTTGGCGTCGGCGGGGTCGCGCTCGACGAGCGCGAGCCGCAGCTCGTCCTCCAGGTGCTCGAGCCGCTCCTCGGCCTCGGGGAGGAGCTCCCGCAGGTCGGGGTCGGCTCGCGCCGCGTCCACGTCCTCGGAGACCATGCGCCACTCCTGGGCGAGCCGGTGCGCCTGCTCGAGCTCCTTCAGGCGCCGCCCGAGCTCGGCCGCCTCCCGGTGGTCGGCGTACACGGCCGGGTCGGCCATGCGCTCCTGGAGCTCGCCGTACGAGCGCTCGAGCTCGTCGACGAGGATGTCGATCGTGGTCACGCGTCGATTGTAGGGCGGGGCCACGCGGCGACGGCGCCCGGCGCCGGCCGCGCCTCCCGGGGCGGGCTACTCGGCGAGCGCCGCCTCCACGCTCACGTCGGGCACCCCCGCGAGCGCCTTCGACACGGGGCACCCGTCCTTCGCCGCGATTGCCGCCTCGGCGAACGCCGCCGCGTCGATGCCCGGCACCTCGCCGCGGACCGAGATCGCCCCGCGGATGATCCCCTCGCCGGGCTGGAACGTGACGGTCACCGACGTGTCGAGCCGCACGGGCGGCGTGCCGGCCTGCGAGAGCCCGTGGGAGAGCGCCATCGAGAAGCAGGACGCCCAGGCAGCCGCGATCAGCTCCTCCGGGCTCGTCCGCCCGTCGGGCTCCTCCGCGCGGGAGGGCCACGTCACGTCGAGCGGGCCGAACGCCCCGCTGCCGACCACGTGCACCGTCCCCACGCCGTTCAGTAGGTCGCCCTGCCACGTCACCTGTGCTGACCGATCGGTTGCCACCGGTTCACCCTCCCTCGCGTCGTACGTTCACGGTCACCTCGGCGCCCGCCCGCTTGAGCAGGCTCGAGAAGGGGCATCCCTCGTCGGCGGCGACGACGGCCCCGTCGAACGCGGCCGGATCGGCCTCCTCGACGAGCACGGCCGCCTCGATCGCGGAGCCGACGATCTGGTGCCCCTGTCCCTCGACCTCGTCCATCGTGATCACGCATCGCACCGTCATGCGCCCCGGCGGGGCGCCGACCCGTGCCAGCTCGCTGCCGAGCGAGGTGATGAAGCACCCCGCGTGCGCTGCGGCGAGCAGCTCCTCGGGGCTCGTCTTCCCCTCGGGCTCGGCGATCCGCGACGCCAGCGTCACCGGCAGCCGCCCGAACGCCCCCGAGCTCTCGGCGGTGAGCGTCCCGGCCCCGCGGGCGACCGACCCTTCCCACGTCGCTTCCGCCTCACGCGTGATCCTGGGCATCTCAGGCGCCCTCCCCCGCCGCCGTCACGCCATCACCTCGACGCGGCGCTCGAGCCGCTTGCGCTCGGCGGACTCCTCCGCTTCGAGGCGGCGGACCTCGGTGAGTGCGCGAATCGAGACCTCGATCTGGTCGAGCGACGGCTGACGCGTCGTCAGCCGCTGGAGCCACAGGCCGGGGGCGAGCAGCACCATCAGGATGCGGTTCGACTGGTGCTTGCCGGCGAACCGGATCAGCTCGTAGGCGAGCCCGGCGATCACCGGGAGGAGCAGCACACGGCTCGCGATCAGCCACGGCCAGGACGGGCGGCCGACGAACGCGAACACGAAGATGCCGATCACCATAACCCATAGCAAAAAAGCTGTTCCGCAACGGGGATGGATCAAACTGAATCTCTGCACGTTCACAGGCGTGAGCTCGGCGTCCGCCTCGAGGGCGTTGATCGCCTTGTGCTCGGCCGCGTGGTACTGGAAGACGCGCTTGAGGTCGGGGATCAGGCCGATCAGGGCGATGTAGGCGATGAAGACGGCGACGCGGATCAGCCCCTCGACGACGACGAACCAGGCGGTGTCCTCCACGGGGAGCCAGGTCGTGAGCAGCGCCGGCCCGACCTTGAAGAGCATGAGCGCGAAGCCGATCGCGATCGCGAACGAGAAGATGATCTGGCCGCGCGTGATCTCCGTCTTGACCTCGCCGTGCTCGTCCTCCGTCTGGGCGGCGTAGTTCGCCGAGATCGCGAGCGCCCGGAACCCGATCGCGAGCGACTCACCGAGCGCGATCACGCCGCGGATCACGGGAAGGCGCCAGATCCGGTGTCGCTCCATCGGCGACCGCACGGTGCGCACGACCTCCTCGATCTCGCCCGACTGGGTGCGGATGGCGACGGCCCAGCACGAGGGCCCGCGCATCATCACGCCCTCGAGCACCGCCTGGCCTCCGTACGTCGTGCTCATGCCGCTGCTCCGTGGCCCCGCGCAGCAGAGGGGCGGGATGGGCGCTGCCTCGTCACGCGGTGACCTGTGCGGCTAGCCGCGGCGAGGAGCGGCCTTCTCGAGCCGCCGCTGGAAGCGCTCGACCCGTCCGCCCGAGTCGACGAGCTTTTGCTTGCCGGTGTAGAACGGATGGCAGGCCGAGCAGATCTCGACGCGGAGCTCCGGCTTCGTCGAGCGGGTCCAGAACTCGTTGCCGCACGAGCAGGTGACGTGCGCGGCGACGTACTCGGGATGGATCTCTGCCTTCATCGACCGGCCAGGATATCAGAGGCGGTCTCGGCGGCGACGTTGCCCCCGGAGACGACGACCACGATCCGCTCACCGTCGACCTTCCCACGCGCGACGGCGGCGAGCGACGCCGCAGCGCCGGGCTCGACGGCGAGCTTCGCCCGCGCGTAGAGGACACGGAACGCCTCCCGGATCTCGTCGTCGGACACCGTCACCACCGGGACGCCGAGCGCCCCGCAGAGCTCTACGGCGAGCCGCCCGGCGAACGGCGCGGCGAGCGCGTCCGCCACCGACCGTGGCGTCACCGGGACCGGCGCGCCCGCGGCCAGCCCCTCGGCGAGCGCCGCCGACCCCTCGGGCTCGACGGCGATCACGCGCACGCCCGCGGGGACGCAGGCGACGGCGATCCCGGAGACGAGCCCGCCGCCCCCGCACGGGACGACGATCGTGTCCACGCCGTCGACGTCGTCGAGGATCTCGAGCCCGACGGTCCCCTGGCCTGCGATCGTCCCCGGCGCGTCGAACGGGTGGACGAAGACGCGGCCCGTCGCGTCGATCAGCTCGTCGAGCCGCGCGAACGCCTCCGTCGGGTCGGCCGCCTCGAGGTCGACGACGGCGCCGTACGCCCGGGTCGCGGCGACCTTCGCGGCGCTCGCGCTCTGCCACATCACGAGGAGGGCGTCGATGCCCTCCTCCCGCGCGCCCCACGCGAGTGCCTGCGCGTGGTTCCCGGCCGAGACCGAGATCACGCCGCGGCGCCGCTCCGCAGCCGAGAGCGCGGCGAGGTTCGTGAGCACCCCGCGCGGCTTGAACGAGCCCGTGCGCTGGAAGAGCTCGGCCTTCAGGCTGAGGCCGTCGCGGAGCGACCGTGCCGAGAAGACGGGCGTGCGGTGGAGGCGGCCGCGAACGAGCGCCGCCGCACGCTCGACGTCGTCCGGGGTGACGGGCAGCTCGGCCACGGCGGGAGCCTAGACGGTCGGTCGGGACACGGGCGGCCGTCGCCCGTCCGGCCCCGGGCACAATGGCGACGTGGACGAGACCGGTGCGACCACGGATGCGGGAGCGCCGTCCCGGCGACCGATCAGGCTCGTCGTCGGCGACGACCTCGGGCGCTCGCGGCTGACGGTCTTCTTCCGTTTCCTCCTCGCGCTCCCGCACGCCGTGTGGCTGACGCTGTGGACGATGGCGGTCTGGCTCGTGGCCTTCCCGGCCTGGCTGGTCGCGCTGTTCGACGGCCGCCTCCCGCGCGTGTTCCACGACTTCCTCGCCGCGTACGTCCGCTACGGCGTCCACGTCGCGGCGTACGTCTTCCTCGCCGCCAACCCGTTCCCCGGGTTCACGGGCCGTCCGGGGTACGACGTCGACGTCGAGATCGACCCGCCCGCCGCGCAGGGGCGGTGGAGCGTCGCGTTCCGCCTCGTCCTCGCCCTCCCCGCGCTGCTCCTCACGAGCGCCCTGATCGGCGGCGGCGGATGGACGTACGCGGGGGTCGCCGCGTCCGTCGCGATCCTCGCCTGGTTCGCCGCGCTCGTGACCGGGCGCATGCCGCGTGGGCTCCGCGACCTCGCCGCGTACGCGGTCGGGTACGCGGCCCACACCGCCGGCTACCTGCTGCTCGTCACCGGGCGCTACCCGAGCGCGGACCCCGCGCTCGTCGCGCCGCGGACCGCGCTCCCGCCCCATCCCGTGCGCCTCGCTGTGAACGACCCGCTCGGACGATCGCGGCTGACGGTCTTCTTCCGGCTCCTGCTCGCGCTCCCCCACGTCGTCTGGGTCACGCTCTGGTCGCTCGTCGTCGTGATCGTCCTCCCCCCCGCCTGGCTCGCCGCGCTCGTCATCGGTCGGCTCCCCGGCGCCCTGGGTCGGTTCTTCGCCGCGTACGTGCGGTACGCCGCCCACGTGACCGCCTTCCTCTACCTCGTCGGAGGGCCGTTCCCGGGGTTCAGCGGGGCGTCGTACCCCGTCGACGTCACGATCGAGCCCGCCGGACGGCAGCGACGGCTGCCGATCGCCTTCCGCGCCGTGCTCGCGGTCCCGGCGCTGGTCGTCGGGGCCGGCTACGCGGCCGTGCTCCTCGCCGTCGCCGTTCTCGGCTGGTTCGCGGCGCTCGTCACGGGCCGCATGCCCGAGGGGCTCCGCAACCTCGGCGCCGCCGCCGTCCGCTACTCCGCGCAGGTGTCCGCGTACCTCGTGCTCGTCACCGACCGCTACCCCTACTCGGCACCGGCGCTGTCCGGGCCGACCGCCGACGAGGCCGCGACCTGAGCACGCTGCGCGCGGCCGCCTGGGCAGTCGGAGTCGCCGCCTGGCTCGGCTGTGCCGCATGGCTCGTCGACGACGCCGTCCCCGACGGCCTCCGGCTCCCGCCCGTGGACGTCGACGCCGTCTTCGGCGCCGACCTCGTCGACCGGGCCGAGCGCTACGAGCGGTTCCTGCTCGCCGACTGGGCGCTCGCCCAGGTCGCGCTGCTCGTGGCGCTCGTCCTCTACGCGCGCCGCGGGGCGGCCTTCGCACGGGAGTCGGCCGCGGGCCGCATCGGCACGGGGATGCTGCTCGGCATGCTCGGCCTCGGGATCGTGTGGCTCGTCCAGCTCCCGTTCGGGCTCGCCGCGGTCTGGTGGGGTCGGCGCTACGGGACGACGGAGGTCGGCTACCTCGACTGGGCGGTCGGGGACTGGCTCGAGCTCGGGGCGACGTTCCTCTCCGTCTGCCTGGCGCTGCTCGTCGTGATGGCGCTCGCCGGATGGCTCGGCGAGCACTGGTGGCTACCGGGCGCGGCGGTGTTCGTCGGCATCGCCGTCCTCTTCATGCTCGTCAGCCCGCACCTGAGCTCGACCGAGGCCCTCGACGACCCGCCACTGGCCGCGGCCGCACGCGACTACGAGCGCGAGCAGGGGCTCCCCGAGATCCCGCTCCGCGTCGAGGCGGTCAGCGGGTCGACGAGCCAGGCGAACGCCTACGCGGCGGGTCTCGGGCCGACACGGGTCGTCGTGCTGTGGGACACGCTCCTCGACGGGCGGTTCTCCGACGCCGCCGAGCGGGTCGTCGTCGCGCACGAGCTCGCCCATCACTCGAGCGACCACCTGCCCAAGGCGCTCGGCTGGTTCGCGCTCTTCGCGGTCCCGGGAGCCTGGCTCGTGATGCGCACGACCCGCGCCCGTGGCGGCATCGGGCGCCCCGAGGCGGTGCCCCTGGCGCTGCTGGTCGTCGCCGTCTACCAGCTCGCGCTGGCGCCGGCGCAGGCCTGGGTGAGCCGACGGATGGAGGCCGAGGCCGACTGGAAGGCGCTGCAGTCGACGTCGAGCCCGATCGGGGCGCGCGACCTGTTCGTCGGGTTCGCCGAGACGGGCCTCGGCGACCCCGACCCGCCGACCTGGGCGTACATCGTGCTCGAGTCCCATCCGACGCTCGCCCAGCGCGTCGCGATGGCCGACGCCTTCGCCCGGGCGCGGTCGCGGTAGCCGCGGCGGGACGGGCGCCCGGGCGCGCCGCGGCTGTCAGCGCCAGGCCTGCTCGGCGCGGTCGACGATCTCACGCGCGATCGCGAGCGCCGACGTCGCGCCCGGGGACGGGGCGTTCCGCACGTGGAGCAGGCGGTCGTCGCCGTCGAACACGAAGTCGTCGACGAGGCCGCCGTCGGGCCCGAGCGCCTGCGCCCGGATCCCCGACGGGCCGCGCTCGACGTGGGCGGCCTCCAGCCCGGGCAGGAGCTTCCGCGCCTCCGCGACCAGCAGCCGCACGCTGTGGTCTCGTGCGACCTCGGCCAGCCCGGTGCGCCAGTGGCTCCGCGCGAGTCGGCGGAGCCCCGGCGCCGCGAGGGCGTCCCACGCGTCGCGCGGGCGGACGCTCCAGCGGCCGTAGCGCTCGCGGGCGAGTGCGAGCACCGCGTTCGGCCCGAGCCAGACCGCGCCGTCCGGGCGCACCGTCGTGTGCACGCCGAGGAACGGGAACGCGGGATCCGGCACCGGGTAGACGAGGCCGCGGACGAGGTGGCGGGCCTCCGGGCGCAGGACGAGGTAGTCGCCGCGGAACGGGACGATCCGCGGCTCGCGGGGCCCGCCGGACAGCGCGGCGAGCCGATCGGCCTGCACGCCCCCGCAGACGACGACGTGCGCCGCCTCGACCGGCCCCCCGGTCGTGTGCACGGCGAGCGAGCGCGGCCGCCGCTCGAACGCCGTCACCTCGCGGCCGGTCAGCACCTCGCCGCCGGCAGCCATCACGTCGGCCGCGAGCGCCTCGGCGACGAGGCGGAAGTCGACGACCGACGTCTCGGGCGAGTGGAGGGCTGCGATCCCGGCGGCGTGCGGCTCGAGCTCGCGGATCCGCTCCGGCCCGACGCGCTCGACGCCGGGGACGCCGTTGGCCACGCTCCGGGCGTGGAGCTCGTCGAGCCGGGAGATCTCCGCGGGCGTCGTCGCGACCACGAGCTTCCCGCAGCGGAGGACGGCGATCTCCCGCTCGTCGCAGTAGCGCAGGAGCTCCGCGGCGCCCTCGACGCAGAGGCGGGCCTTCAGCGAGCCGGGCGCGTAGTAGACGCCGCGGTGGACGACGCCGCTCGAGCGCCCCGTCTGGTGGAGGCCGACCGCGGGCTCCTTCTCGAGCACGGTGACCGACGCCGCAGGACGGCGTGCACCGAGCTCGCGCGCGGTTGCGAGCCCGAGGATCCCTCCGCCGACGACGACGATGCGCATGGGGCGAGTAGAGCATGCGGCGCCGTGTCGACGACGCACCCCCGGTCGCCGCGGATCGTCGCGCGCCGCGGGCCCGCGGGGGGGCCGTCAGGTGAGCGTGTACTCCGGCCCCGAGCCGCCCTCGGGCGGCGTCAGCCGCCCGCCCTTCGCGGTGATCGCGCCGCACTGCACGCAGTTGGACGGGGTGAGCATGACGGTCACCGTGCCGTCGCCGTCCTCCTCGCCGACCTCGTACACCTGCGCCGGGCACATCCAGGCCCACATCTCGGCGACGTCGCGCGGCACCCGGCGCTCCACACGGACGTGGTTCGGCTGGTCGTCCCGCGTGCGGTTCCCGGAGGCGAAGACCGACGAGAGCTTGTCGAACGTCAGCTGCCCGTCCGGCGCCGGATACTCCTCCGACCGGCCCGTGCGGATCAACTCGTGGGCGGCGTTGGGCTCCGTCGCGTAGTCCTTCGGCGGGATCTTCCCCTTCGACACCGTCATCGCGCTGGCGAGCGCGCCGCCCACGAAGAAGCCCTTGTCGAAGGCCTGCCGCATGTTCCGCACCTCGGTCAGGTCGGGCCACAGGTAGCTGTCCCGGATCGACTGGTCGTACGCGTCGAGCGCCCCCACGCGCCCGTGCGACTCGCCGCCCTGCAGCGCACGGAACGCCGCCTCCGCCGCGAGCTTCCCGGACTCGATCGCGTAGTGGACGCCCTTGAGCCGCGGCACGTTGACGAGCCCGGCGCTCTCCCCGACGAGGAGCAGGCCCGGCGCGTTGAGCCGCGACGGCATCGACAGCTGCCCGCCCTCGGTGATCGTCTTCGCCCCCCAGGCGACCCGCTCGCCGCCCTCGAGAATCTTCCGCACCAGCGGATGCGTCTTGAACTGCTGCAGCAGGTCGTGCGCCGACAGCTCGACGTCGCGGTACTCGAGGCCGACGACGAAGCCGATCGAGACGTGGTCGTCCCCCATCGGGTAGATCCAGGAGCCGCCGAACTCCCCGTACCGGGCGCGCTTGCGGAGCGGCCAGCCCATCGTGTGCACGATCCGGCGGAGCGGGCGAGCGACCTTCCACACCTCCTTGACGCCGAGGGCCCAGATCTGGGGGTTGCGCCCGTGCAGCCCGAACCGGTCGATCGCCGCACCCGTCAGGTGGCCGGCCGTCCCCTCCGCGAGCACCGTCACCTTGGCGGCGATGTCGACCCCGGGCTCGAAGTTCCCGAGCGGCTCCCCCTCGCGGCCCCGGCCCTTGTCGCCGGTGCGGACGCCGACCACGCGCCCGTGGTCGACGAGGAGCGCATCGCCGACCGTCTCCGGAAGGAGCATCGCCCCGCCCGCCTCGGCCTGCTCGGCGAGGAAGCGGCCGAGCTGCGCCACGGAGAGGATCCAGTTCCCGTGGTTCCGCATCGTCGGCGGGGGCGGGATGCGCGCGGCGTGCCCCTCGGTGAGGACGTAGACCGCCTCGCCCTCGACGGTGCCGAAGGTGGGGATCGCCTCGAGCTCCGGCCGGCCCTGGAAGAGCCGCCGGAGCGCCCGCGGGTTCACGACGGCGCCCGACAGGAGGTGCGAGCCCGCCTGCTTGCCCTTCTCGAGCACCGCGACGGGGACCTCGCCGAGTCGTTCCCGCATCTCCGGGTGCTCCTCGAGGAGCTGGCCGAGGCGGACGGCGCACGCGAGCCCGCCCGGCCCGGCGCCGACGACGAGGATGCCGACCTCGATGCGCTCGTCGACCGGATCGGTCGGAGCGGCGATCGCCTCGGCGGTCGAGAACGGCGGCGGGTAGTCGGCCGGCCGGACCGGAGCCACCGTCACCCCTTGCGGGCGCGGACGAGCTCGGTGAGCTTCGGCACGATCGCGTGCAGGTCGCCGACGACGCCGAGGTCCGCGAAGTCGAAGATCGGCGCGTTCGGGTCCTTGTTGACCGCCACGATCACGCCCGAGCCCTGCATCCCGACCTTGTGCTGGATCGCGCCGGAGATGCCGAGGGCGACGTAGAGCTTCGGGGCGACGGTCTTCCCGGTCTGTCCGACCTGGGTCGAGTACGGGTACCACCCGGCGTCGACGACCGCGCGCGTCGCGGCGACCGCCCCGCCGAGCGCCTCGGCGAGCTCCTCGCAGAGGCCGAAGCCCTCGGGCGCGCCGAGGCCGCGTCCGCCGGCGACGATCGTCTCGGCGTCCTCGATCGACGGCCCGGTCGCCTCCTCCTGGAGCTGCTCGACGAGCTCCGCCCGGGTCGAGAAGTCCTGGAACTCGACCGCGACCTGCTCGACCGCGGCGCTGCCGCCGCCCTCGACCGGGTCGAACGTCCCCGAGCGCACGAGGGCGAGCCGCGGAGTGGTCGTCCACCCCGTGTCGACCAGCACGGTGTCGCCGAGCGCCGCGCGCTTGGCGACGAGCTCGGCGCCGTCGACCGCGAGGTCGGTGACGTCCCAGTTCAGGCCCGCGTCGAGCCGCGCCGCGAGACCGGCGGCGACGTCGGCGGCGAGCACGGACGACGCGAAGAGGACGTTGTCGGCTCCCGCGTGGCGCACGACCGCCTCGAGCGCGTCGACGCGTGGCTGCGGGAGCGCCGCGGCCAGGGCGGCGTCGTCGACGACGTACACCGTCGACGCCCCGTAGCGACCCGCCGTCGCCGCGACGTCGGCGACACCCGAGCCGAGCACCACGCCCGCGGCCTCGCCGAGCGATGCGGCCTTGCCGAGGACGCCGAGCGAGCCCTTCGTGATCTCGTCGCCGGCGTGCTCGAGGAAGACGAGGCTCTTCATCAGATCAGCCTCTTCTCGACGAGGTACTCGACGATCTTCTCGGCTGCGCTCCCGTCGTCCTCGATCTTCACCTGGTCGCTCTTCCCCGGCGGCGGGGCGAGCGCGCGCACGGTCGTCCGCGAGCCGGCCTCGCCCGCGGTCGAGGGATCGACGCCGAGGTCGGCGAGGCTCACCGTCTCCTGCGGCTTCGACTTCGCCCCCATGATCCCCTTGAGGCTCGGGTAGCGCGGCTCGTTGATCGCGTCGGAGACGGCGACCACGGCCGGCAGGGGCGCCCGGATCACGTCGTACCCGAACTCCGTCTGGCGCTTGCCCGTCACGGAGCCGCCGTCGACGGTCAGCTCGGCGACCTGCGACATCACCGGACGGCGGAGCCGCTCCGCGACCGCCGACCAGAGCACCGCACCGTCGGCGTCGCCCGACTGCTGGCCGAAGAAGACGAGGTCGGCCTCCTCGCGCTCGAGGGCCGTCGCGAGCACGCTCGACGTGGCGACGAGATCGGATCCCGCGGCGGCGGCGTCGGACACGAGCACCGCACGGTCGGCGCCCATCGCGAGCGCCTTGCGCAGCGACTCCATCGCCTTCTCGGGGCCGAGCGAGACGACGACGACCTCGCCGCCCTGGGCCTCCTTCACGCGGAGCGCCTCCTCGATCGCGTTGACGTCGGTGGCGTTCAGCGCACCCTCGCCGCTGCGGTCGAGCCGGTGCGTCGCGGGGTCGATCCGCTTCGCGGCGGTGGCGTCCGGCACCTGCTTCACACACACGGCGATCTTCACGGGCTGGACTCTAACGACCACCCGCTGCACCACGGCGCACTTCCCTCCCGGTGCCGGCGGGAGGCGCCCGGCCGGCGCCCCTCGCTCTGGTAGGGTCGGGTCCTTCGAGCGCGAACCGGAGCAGTGATCGGCCACCGGACGACAGCCCGAGGAGCACTCCTCCTCTTCTCCCTCGCCGCCGCCCTCCTGGCGTGTGCCGTCGCCGCGACCGGCGCGCGGGCGGGCAAGGTGCCGCGCATCGTGTTCCCGCTCCTCTCCGACGTCCCCGTGTTCGACAACTACGGCGACGCCCGTGCGAACGGCAGCCATGCGGGGATCGACATCGAGGGCGCGACCCGACGGACGCCCGTGCTCGCCGCCGAGGCCGGACGCGTGCGCTGGCACACGACGTCGTGGCGGGCGGGCTGCATGCTCTACCTCGACGGCGCCTCGGGAACCACGTACCTCTACATCCACCTCAACAACGACCGCACCGCGAAGAACGACAACCGCGGCACCTGCAGCCTCGGCACCGCCTACACGGTGCAGGACGGCGCGAAGGTCACCGCCGGCCAGATGATCGGGTTCAACGGCGACTCGGGCGATGCGGACGGGAACCCGCACCTGCACTTCGAGGTGCATCCGAACGGCGGCGGCGACGTGAACCCGCTCCCCTACCTGAAGAAGGGCGTCCGCCTCCTCTTCCCCGGGCGCCTCGGCACCCGCTTCTCGCTCGGCCTGCGCGGCGCGCTCGTCGCGGCGACCGCGAAGCGGCTCACGATCGACACGACGGCCGTGCGCTGGTGGCCCGGGGGCCGCTGGACGCCGCTCGAGCGGACGGTCACGCTCGCCGTCGACCCCGAGGCCGCCGCGGCGAGCCGGCTCACCGAGCTCGTCGCAGCAGGGGCACGGGCCGCACAGAGCAGGAAGGCGAAGGAAGGCGTGACCGTCTTCACGTCGGTGGCGAAGGTGACCGACGACGCGCTCCGCGGCGATGCAGGGGCGCTGACCGCGGCGCGCCTCAGGACGGCGGACGGCGCGCTCGTCTCGCTCGACCCCGACGACCTCCCGCCACCGGACGAGAGCCTCGACGAGTCGCAGGACGACGACGGGGCCGCGTGGGAGCCGCCCGACTGGCTCCCCGAGGGCGGGCGCCCGTTCTGAGCCCCCGGGCGCCGGCGACCGTCCCGCGCTGCCCTACGCCGTGGCGAGCGAGCCCCGCAGGAACTCCACGATGTCCCCGGTCGAGGCACCGGGGCCGAAGACCTCGGCGACGCCGTCCCGCTTGAGCTCGTCGGCGTCCTCGTCGGGGATCGTGCCGCCGACGACGACGAGCACGTCGTCGGCGTCCGCCTCGCGCAGCAGGGCGACGATGCGCGGGACGAGCGTCATGTGCGCGCCCGAGAGGATGGAGATGCCGATCGCATCGGCGTCCTCCTGGATCGCCGTCTCGACGATCTGCTCCGGCGTCTGGTGCAGTCCGGTATAGATCACCTCCATGCCCGCGTCACGGAGCGCCCGCGCGATGATCTTCGCGCCCCGATCGTGCCCGTCGAGGCCGGGCTTGGCGATGACGACACGCAACTTCCGCACCACCTGGGCAGTATAGGAAGGTGCGTCTCAACGTCATCGGCTCCTCCCCGGCGTGGCCCGACCCCGGCAGCGCCCAGTCCGGTTACCTGCTCGAGCACAGCGAAGGGCGGCTGCTCCTCGACTGCGGGCCCGGGGTGCTCGGCAGGCTACGCGAGCGCGAGCCCTGGCCGACCGTGGACGCGATCGCGATCACGCACTTCCACCTCGACCACTGGGGCGACCTCGTGCCGTGGGTGTGGGGGAGCATGTACCTGTTCGGCTCCGCCCAGCGACTGCCGTACCTGTGGGTGCACAAGGGAGGCCGCGAGATCCTCGAGGACTTCGGCGAGCGCTTCGGATTCGCGGACATGTTCGACCGGGTGTTCACGGTCCACGAGTACGACGGCCCGTTCGAGGCCGCCGGCTTCACCATCGAGCCGCATCGACTGCCGCACTACACGCTCGAGACGTACGGCTTCCGCGTCACCGGGAACGGTGCGACGCTCGCCTACTCGGGCGACTCCGGGCCCTCCGACGAGCTCGTCGAGCTCGCCCGGAATGCGGACGTGTTCCTCTGCGAGGCAACGCTCGTCGCCCCGTCCGCCGACGGCACGATCCGCGGCCACCTCTCCGCGGAGGAGGCGGTGGAGGCATTCCGGGCGTCCGGCGCCCGCCGGCTGCTGCTGACGCACCGGCCGGTGGAGCTCACGCTGCCGCCCGGCCTCCAGCAGGTCACGGACGGCGACACCTTCGACATCGTCTGAGGCGGAGCGGCCTCAGAAGACCGGCTGCTCGCGCCACGTGCCCCAGGCATCGCGGAGCGCGTCGCAGATCTCGCCCATCGTCACGTAGTCGCGTGCGGCGTCGACGAGGAGCGGCATCAGGTTCACGTCGGGTCTGGCGGCCCCGTCCCGGATCGCCCCCAGGCGCCGCTCCACGGACGCGGCGTCCCGGCGCGCGCGCAGCGCCTGGACGCGCTCCACCTGCTTGCGCTCGAGCGACGGGTCGATCCGGAGGATCGGCGGCGGCTGCTCGTCGGCGACCTGGTAGCGGTTGACCCCGACGACGACGCGCTGGGCCGCCTCCACCTCCTGCTGGTAGCGGAAGCTCGCCTCGGCGATCTCGCGCTGCGGGAAGTTCTGCTCGATCGCGGCGACCATCCCCCCGAGCGCCGCGATGCGGTCGAAGTAGGCGTACGCCTGGCGCTCGAGCTCGTTCGTGAGGTGCTCGACGTAGTAGGCGCCGCCGAGCGGGTCGATCGTGTTGACGACGCCGGTCTCGTGGGCGATCACCTGCTGCGTGCGCAGCGCGAGCCGCACGGCGTCCTCCGTCGGGAGCGCGAGTGCCTCGTCGAACGAGTTCGTGTGCAGCGACTGCGTCCCCCCGAGCACCGCCGCGAGCGCCTCGATCGCCGTCCGCACGATGTTCACCTCCGGCTGCTGCGCGGTCAGCGACACCCCGGCCGTCTGGGCGTGGAACCGCATCAGGAGGCTCCGCTCGTCCCGGGCGCCGTACCGGTCGCGCAGCTCGCGCGCCCAGATGCGGCGCGCTGCCCGGTACTTGGCGATCTCCTCGAAGAAGTCGAGGTGGGCGTTGAAGAAGAAGCTGAGCCGGGGCGCGAACGCGTCGACGTCCAGGCCGCGCTCGAGCGCCCACTCGACGTAGGTGAAGCCGTCCTGGAGGGTGAAGGCGAGCTCCTGGGCCGCGGTCGAGCCGGCCTCGCGGATGTGGTACCCGGAGATCGAGATCGGATGCCAGAGCGGCATCTCGTTCGCACAGAACTCGATCATGTCCGTCACGAGCCGCATCGACGGCGCCGGCGGGAAGATGTACTCCTTCTGCGCGATGTACTCCTTGAGGATGTCGGTCTGGATCGTCCCCCGCAGGAGGTCGCGCCCGACACCCTGCTGCTCGCCCACGACGACGTAGTACGCGAGCAGGATCGCGGCCGGGGCGTTGATCGTCATCGACGTCGACACGTCGCCGAGGGGGATCCCCGCGAACAGCGTCTCCATGTCGGCGAGCGAGTCGATCGCCACGCCCTCCCGCCCCACCTCGCCGAGCGAGCGTGGATGGTCGGAGTCGTAGCCCATCAGCGTCGGCATGTCGAACGCGGTGGAGAGCCCCGTCTGCCCGTGCTCCAGCAGGTAGCGGAACCGCGCGTTCGTCTCCTCCGCCGTCCCGAACCCCGCGAACTGGCGCATCGTCCACAGCCGGCCCCGGTACATCGACGGGTAGACGCCCCGCGTGAACGGGAACGACCCGGGGACACCGAGGTCGCGCTCCGACTCGATCTCGACCGACTCCGCCGTGTAGAGCGGCTCGACGTCGATCCCGGAGATCGTCGAGAAGAGCTCCCCCTCACGCTCCGGCGAGGCCGCGTACCGCTCACGCCAGCGGTCGAGCGCGGCCGCGAGCCCACGGTCCTCGGTTCGCGCCATCGCGCACGATCGTAGCGCCCCGGCGGCCCGCCTGACCCGTCCGGGGGAAGGAGCAGGGGCGGCTCCCGTGGAAGACTCAGAGGCAATGCGCGTTGTGATCGCAGACGACCACAAGCTGATCCTCGACGGCCTCCGCCGCGCCCTGGAGGACGACGGGGGCTTCGAGGTCGTCGGCCAGACGCAGACGGGGACCGAGGTGATCTCGCTCGTCTCCGAGACGAAGCCCGATCTCGTCGTCCTCGACGTGCGGATGCCGCAGATGGACGGCCTCGCCTGCCTCGACGAGATCAAGGGCCGCTTCCCGGACGTGAAGGTCGTGATGCTGTCGGCGTCGACGAGCCAGGACCTCGTGGACACGGCGCTCCGCCGCGGCGCGAGCGCCTACGTGATCAAGTCGATCGACCCCACCGACCTGCCGGCGACGCTCCGGCAGGCGGCGGCCGGCACGGTGATCAGCGCGGTCGGCACCACCGAGACGGCCGCGCCCGGCGCGAAGGCCGCCGGGCTCACCGACCGCGAGGTCGAGATCCTCGGCGCGCTCTCCCGGGGGCTCTCCAACGACCAGATCGCGAAGGAGCTCTGGGTCACGCAGCAGACCGTGAAGTTCCACCTCACGAACGTCTACCGGAAGCTCGGCGTGAGGAACCGCGCCGAGGCATTGCGGAAGGCGTTCCAGCTCGGCTTCGTCGAGAGCCCGCTCTACGCGGACGACGACTGACTGCGGGCGCGGGCGGCGCCCACGACCCGCGTCCGTCCGAAGAACCGCATCACGACGAACGCGCCGCCGACGACGGTCGTCGGGACGTACCACACGGCCTGCACGAGGATCGCGAACGCGAGGGCGTCCTC
>NZ_DBNHWK010000018.1:0-13257 GCF_057140465.1 Gaiella sp. | reverse complement strand
GCGCGAGCCGCACCGCGGGCGCTACGACCGCGAGACGATCGACGCGATCCTCGACGCGGCGCTCGTCTGCCATCTCGGCTTCGTCCAGGACGGCCAGCCGTTCGTGATCCCCACCCTGCACGCCCGTGTCGACGACGAGCTCCTCGTCCACGGCTCCTCGGCCAGCCGCGCCCTCCGCGAGGCCGGCTCGGGGATCCCCGTCTGCGTGACGGTGACCCTGCTCGACGGCCTCGTGCTCGCCCGCTCCGTGTTCGAGCACTCGGTGAACTACCGCTCGGTCGTCGTGCTCGGGACGGCAACGCCCGTGACGGGGGACGCCGAGAAGCTCGCGGCGCTCGAGGCGCTCACGGAGCGGCTGCTGCCCGGGAGGTGGGCCGACGCGAGGATCCCCGACCGCAAGGAGCTCAAGGCGACGGCGGTGCTCCGACTGCCGCTCGACGAGGCGTCCGCGAAGGTGCGGACGGGGCCGCCCATGGACGGCGACACGCCCGACGCCGAGCTCGACGTCTGGGCTGGGGTGATCCCGCTCGTGACGCGGGCGCTCCCGCCCGAGCCCGACCCCGCGCTCCGACCCGGAATCCCGGTGCCGCCGTACGCGCGACACTTCAGCCGCCCGGGCCTCACCACGGAGGAGCGATGACGGCGGACGCCGCCCGCGACTTCGACGCCGTGGTGATGAAGTTCGGCGGCTCGTCGGTCGCCGACCCGGCGAAGGTGCGCCTGGTCGCCGAGCGCTTCGTCGCCGCCCGACGCCGCGGCCTGAAGGTCGTAGGGACGGTGTCGGCGATGGGCAAGACGACCGACCAGCTGCTCGCCCTCGCGGGCGAGGTGTCGCCGACCCCGAACCCGCGCGAGCTCGACATGCTGCTGTCGACCGGGGAGCGGATCGCGTGCGCGCTCGTCGCGATGGCGATCCACGACCTCGGCGAGGAGGCGATCTCGTTCACCGGGTCACAGGCCGGGATCATCACCGACGCCGCCTACACGAAGGCGAAGATCCGCGAGATCCGCGCCGACCGCGTCCTCACCGCGCTCGACGCCGGCAAGATCGTGCTCGTCGCCGGCTTCCAGGGATTCTCCCGGGACACGATGGACGTGACGACGCTCGGCCGCGGCGGGACGGACGCGACCGCGGTCGCGCTCGCCGCCGCCCTCGGGGCCGCCTGCGAGATCTACTCCGACGTCCCCGGCGTCTTCACCGCCGACCCGCGCATCGTCCCCGGGGCCCGCAAGCTCCCGGCCGTCTCGTACGAGGAGATGCTCGAGATGTCCGCATCGGGCGCGAAGGTGCTGATGCTGCGCTCGGTCGAGCTGGCACGCAACCACGGCGTGCGCGTGCACGCCCGTTCGACGTTCTCCGACGAGGAGGGCACCTGGATCCAGGAAGGAGACGAGATGGAGCAGCCGATCGTGTCCGCGGTCACGCACTCAGAGACCGACGTGGTGTTCACGCTCACCGGCATCCCCGATCGACCGGGCGTCGCCGCGCGCATCTTCGACGCCGTCGCCGACGCGCACGTCAACGTCGACACGATCATCCAGAACGTCGTCCACGGGAAGGCCGAGATGTCGTTCTCCGTGCCGAACGAGGACGTGACGGCGACGCGGGCGGCCCTCGAGGGCACGCAGGCCGAGCTCGGGACGTTCGCCGTCGAGGAGAACCACGAGCTCGGCAAGGTGTCCCTGATCGGCGCCGGAATGCGGTCGCACCCGGGCGTCGCGGCGAAGATGTTCCGGACGCTCGCGGATCTCGGCATCAACCTGCAGATGATCTCGACCTCCCCGATCAAGATCTCCTGCATGATCGCGCGGACCGAGCTGCCGCAGGCGGTGCGGGCGTTGCACGACGCGTTCCAGCTCGAGGGCGAGCCGGTCGCGGACTAGGCCTCGGCCCGGCCCGACGCAGGCAGGCGACGGGCCGCCGCCGCCGAAAGCGTTGCTCGTCGTGGACGAGCGCTGGCAGCGGGTGATCGTCACGGCGGCCGTCTGGGTCGCCGTCGTCCTCGTCGTGCGGTTCGTGCTCCGCTGGGCGTTCGCGACCTGGGAGCGCCGTCAGGCGGGCGCCGACGAGGCGACCCTCGCGAGTCGACGGACGACGTTCAGCATCGTCACGCGGCTGATCGTGGCGCTCGTCGCGGTGATCGGCGCGTGGAGCGTGCTCTCGATCTTCCCCCAGACCGAGCAGATCGCACGGGCGCTCCTCGCCTCGAGCGCCGTCCTGGCGCTGTTCGCCGGGCTCGCGTTCAGCACGCCGCTCGGCAACCTCGGCTCCGGCGTGCTGGTGAGCTTCACCCAGCCGCTGCGGCTCGGCGACCGCGTGACGGTCGGCGACCACACCGGGTTCGTCGAAGCCGTCAACCTCATCTACACGACGCTCGTCACGGACGAGCAGCGCCGCGTGTTCGTGCCCAACACGCAGCTGACGACCACCCCCGTCGTCAACCGCACGATCGGGGCGGCGCGCCGGACCGTCGAGTCGACGATCCCGATCCCCCTCGGGACCTCGATCCCGCAGGCGCGGGCGCTGCTGCTCGACGCGGCCCGCGACGCCCCCGACGTCCTCGACGCCCGTGTCGACGTCGGCGACGTCAACGACAAGCACGTCTGGATGCAGGTGACCGCGTACGCGCCGCTGCAGGCGGACGTCGGCGCGATCGGAAGCGGGGTGCGGGAACGGAGCCTGACCGCGCTCGCCGCTGCCGGCCTCCTCCCCGTCCGCTCGTAGGCCTCCGAGACGTGCCGGCCGGGCAGCGGCCGCCGACGGGTGACGCCTAGACGCAGTCGCGGAGCGCCTGCGCCTCGGGCAGCCCCTCGAGCTTCTTCAGCGTGTTGTTCTCGATCTGCCGGATCCGCTCGCGCGTGACGCCGAAGGCCCGACCGACCTCCTCGAGCGTGCACGGCGGCTCGCCGGACAGGCCGTAGCGGAGCTCGATCACCTTCCGCTCCCGCTCCGGCAGCGACGCCAGCGCGAGGTCGATGTCCTCGCGCCGCAGTGACACCGAGGCCGTGTCGAAGGGCGACTCGGCCTGCTCGTCGGGGACGAAGTCGCCGAGCGACGACTCCTCCTCCTCGCCGATCGGCTTCTCGAGCGACACCGGGAGCTGCGCCATGCGCAGGATGTCCCGCACCTCGTCGACCGACATCTCGAGCTCCTCCGCGATCTCCTCCGGGCGGGGCTCCCGGCCGAGGCGCTGCACGAGCTGCCGCTCGATGTGCACGACCTTGTTCAGCTTCTCGACCATGTGCACGGGAATGCGGATCGTGCGCGCCTTGTCCGCGATCGCACGGGTCACGGCCTGCCGGATCCACCAGGTGGCGTAGGTCGAGAACTTGAAGCCCTTGCGGTGGTCGAACTTCTCGACCGCCCGGATCAGCCCCAGCGATCCCTCCTGGATGAGGTCGAGGAACGAGAGGCCACGGCCGAGGTACCCCTTCGCGATCGACACGACGAGACGGAGGTTCGCCTCGATCATGTGCTGCTTCGCGTTCATGTCGCCGCGCTCGATGCGCTTCGCGAGCGCGATCTCCTGATCCGCGGTGAGGAGCGGCACCTTGCCGATCTCCCGCAGGTAGAGGCGCAGCGAGTCGAGCGAGGGCTCGACCGTGAGGTCGAGCTTCGGCGGGGCGATGACGACGGCCTTCTCGTCGTCGGCCGGCTGCGGCGGCTCGAGCATCGGCGGGAGCGCCTTGTGCTGCT
The DNA here is from genome assembly GCF_057140465.1 of Gaiella sp. Classification (NCBI taxonomy): domain Bacteria; kingdom Bacillati; phylum Actinomycetota; class Thermoleophilia; order Gaiellales; family Gaiellaceae; genus Gaiella; species Gaiella sp. The sequence goes on along the minus strand of NZ_DBNHWK010000018.1, from coordinate 9,560 downwards.
CACCCTCGAGCAGATCGATCGAGTGGTCGCTCAGGTACGTCGTGAACTCGTCGGCCTGCTCCTTCGTGAGCTCGACGTCCTCGAGCGCGCCGGCGATCTCGTCATACGTGAGGAATCCCTTCTCCTGCCCCTGCTCAACGAGCTTGTGGAGCTCTTCGACCTCCGGAAGCGCAGTCTCGGCGGAGAGCATCGACCCCTCGTACTCCTTCCTCGTTGACGGAGACAGAACCACCTCGAACCCGTTCGAGCCGGACACCCCTGCCCCGGCTCTGACCCATCAGGCGCCGCATCCTATACGAGTACGCGGCGTTTGTGAAACGTCGCAGGACCCGACTCTCGACGGCCCGTGGGCCGCCGCCGTCGGATCGCACGGAGGACGCCGACGCGATCGCCGCGGCCGGTCGCGACGATCGCCTCCACGCCGGCGCCCTGCTCCCCGTCCGGGACCTCCTCCCACCTCGACCGGGCGGACGACGGAACGGCCCCGAGCCGCGGAATCGGGCGCACCGGCGAGCTACCCTCGGCACATGCCGGAGCTCCCCGAGGTCGAGGCGTGGGTGCGCGAGCTCGACCCGCTCGTCTCGCGCGCGGCGATCGAGCGTGCGGGCCCGGCGCACATCGCGACGCTGAAGACCGTCGACCCGCCGCTCTCCGTCCTCGACGGGCAGCGCCTCGTCGGCGCGCGCCGCCGCGGGAAGAACCTCCTCTTCCCCGTCGCCGGCTCCGACCTCGTGCTCCGCGTGCACCTGATGAGCGCGGGACGCCTCCGCTACCACCCGGCGGGTGCGAAGACTCCGAGCAGGCCGGCCTTCCGGATGCGCTTCACGGACGGCGGCGAGCTCGTGCTCACGGAGGCCGGCAGGAAGAAGCGGGCCGGCGTCTGGCTCGTCTCCGGCGACGTGCTCGACCGGGAGCTGGCACACCTCGGCCCGGACGCGCTCGGGCTCGACGGGGACGCCCTCGCGGCGGTCCTCGCCGCGGAGCGACGGCAGCTCCATCCCCTGCTCCGCGACCAGCGCGCGATCGCGGGCATCGGGCGCGCCCACGCGAACGAGATCCTCTGGGAGGCTGCGCTGTCGCCGTTCCGGCTCTCGACGGAGCTGGGAGCGGACGAGGTCGACCGCCTCGGCGACGCGATCCACGACGACCTCGCGCGGGCGCTCCGACTGCGCGTCGAGGGCAAGCACGACGCGGACGTGTACCGCGTGCACGGACGGTTCGGCGAGCCGTGTCCCCGGTGTGCGGACACGCTGCGACGGGTCGACTTCGAGGAGCACACGATCACGTACTGCCCGAGGTGCCAGACCGGCGGCCGGATCCTCAAGGATCGCCGGCTGTCACGCGTCCTGCGCTAGCTGTCACGCGTCCTGCGCCAGAGGTGCAACACTCCCCGCCGTGCCGACGATCGGCGACACCGCGCGACGCACCCGACAGGTCACGATGCGTGACATCGAGCTCTTCACCGAGCTCACGGGCGACCGGAACCCGCTGCACTACGACGAGGCCCTCGCCGCCGGGAGCCGCTTCGGCGGGATCATCGTCCAGGGCGGCGTCACCTCGGGGCTGCTCAACGCCGTGGTCGCCGAGGACCTGCCCGGCCCGGGCTCCGTCTTCCTCCACGTCGACTGGAGCTTCAAGGCCCCGGTGCGCCCGGGCGACGAGATCACGGCCGAGGTCGAGGTGCTCGAGGCGCGGGAGGACAAGCCGCTCACGCGCCTGCGCACGACGATCACCACCCAGGACGGGACGGTCGTGCTCGACGGCACCGCGCTCGTGTGGACCGAGCCGCTCGCGTGACGCAGCGGCGTGCGCTCACGCTCCTCGCGCTGTCGTTGACGCTCTCGATGTCGACGTGGTTCTCGGCGTCCGCCGTGATCCCGCAACTGCGGGACGAGTGGGGGCTCTCGACCCACACCGGCGCGTGGCTCACGATCGCCGTGCAGGTCGGCTTCGTCGTCGGCGCGCTCCTCTCCTCGGCGCTGACGCTCGCCGACGTCCTGCCCCCGCATCGGGTGATCCTTCTCGGCTCGCTCGGCGCTGCGCTCGCGAACGCCCTCCTGCTCACGGCCGACGGCCCCGAGCGCGCGATCCCGCTCCGCCTCGCCACGGGCTTCTTCCTCGCCGGGGTGTACCCGCCGGCGTTCAAGCTGATGGCGACCTGGTTCACGCGCGGGCGCGGGACCGCCCTCGGCGTCCTGGCGGGAGCGATCGCCATGGGCTCCGCCCTCCCGCACCTCGTCAACGGCCTCGGCGGGATCGCCTGGGAGCCGGTGATCGTCGCCACGTCGGCGATGACCGTCGCGGGCGGGCTGATCGTCGGGCTCGGCGTGCCGGAGGGCCCGCATCCCTTCCCGCGCGCCGCGTTCGATCCCCGCCAGGCGCTGCTCGTCTTCCGCAACCGCGGTGTCCGGCTCGCGTCCTTCGGGTACTTCGGCCACATGTGGGAGCTGTTCGCGATGTGGACGTGGTTCCTCGTCTTCGCGCGGGAGTCGCTGTTCGCGAGCGGGACGACGGCCGCGCTCGTGACGTTCGTCGTGATCGGGCTCGGTGCCGCCGGGTGCGTCGCGGGCGGGATCGCCGGTGATCGGATCGGGCGCCCGGAGACGACGGCGGCCGCGATGGCGCTCTCCGGCGCCTGCGCGCTGGTGATCGGGTTCGTCCCCGCGCCGGCCGCGATCGCGATCGGCCTCGTCTGGGGCGTCGTCGTGATCGCCGACTCCGCGCAGTTCTCGACGATGGTGACCGAGCACGCCGACCAGTCGTACGTCGGCACGGCGCTCGCGCTCCAGCTGGCGATCGGCTTCGCCCTCACCGTGTGCACGATCTGGCTCGTGCCGTTCCTCGTCGAGGACGCCGGCTGGGGATGGGCCTTCGCGTTCCTCGCGGCCGGCCCGGCACTCGGCGTCGTCTCGATGCTGCGTCTCCGCGCGTTCGATCGGGAGCACGCGCGAGGCGACGGCTCGGCGGACGCGGTCGGTGGTACGGTCGAGACGTGAGCGAGCTCCGGGGGACCCACGACATGCAGGCGTCGGCGCCGCCGGTCGCACTCGCGCTCTCCCGCGCCGGCGTGACGCGCGTGCAGAAGGCGATCCGCATCCGCCGCGGCGACCAGGAGATGCTGATGGCGGCCGAGATCGACTGCACGGTCGACCTCGGGCGCGACCAGAAGGGCGTGCACATGTCCCGCTTCCCGGAGCTCTTCGACGAGGCGATCGACGCCGAGGTCCTCGGCGAAGGGCTCCTGATCGAGGTGCTCGCCGAGCACATCGCGCGGCACATCGTCGAGCGGCAGGAGGCGCTGCGGGCGGAGGTGCACATCGCCGCCCGCTGGCCGCTGCGGCGCGAGACCCCGGTCAGCGGCCTGCCGACGCAGGAGATGGTGTCGCTGATCGGGATCGCCGCCGCCGCCGGGGACCGTGTCCGCCGCGTCGTCGGCGTGGAGGCGACGGGGATCAACGCCTGCCCGTGCGCGCAGGGCCTCGTGCGCGACCGGGCGACGGAGCGCCTGCTGGAGGCCGGATTCGTCGACGGTGACGTGACGCGGATCTTCGAGCTCGTGCCGCTGGCCACGCACAACCAGCGTGGCCGAGGCACGCTCCTCGTCGGGAGCGCCCAGGCGCTCGACGCCGAGGGCCTCGTCGCCGTCGTCGAGCAGTCGATGAGCGCACCCGTCTTCGAGCTGCTGAAGCGGCCCGACGAGCTGTTCGTGGTCGAGCACGCACACCTGCAGCCGCGCTTCGTGGAGGACTCGGTGCGCATCTCGCTGAAGACGCTCCTCGACGAGCAGCCGGGCCTCGACGACGCCGACTTCGTGCTCGCGCGCCAGGTGAACCTGGAGACGATCCACGACCACGACGTCGTCGCAGAGCGCTTCGGCACCGTCGGCGAGCTTCGCAGCGAGCTGGCCGGCGGCGCGCCGGTCGGGCGGCAGACCACGCTCGAGAGCTGGCTCAGGCGGGACGGCGACGCCGCTACGGGCGGCTGACGCGGACGAACGTCGCGCGGGCCCGTGCCGGCCCTTCGAGCGTCAGCCGGCACCCCGGAGACCGTCCGCGGCACGCACCGGCCCACGCCTTGAAGCGCCACCCGGGGGCGGGTCGCGCCACGAGTCGCACGGGCGCGTAGGAGGGGAGCCGCCCCGCGCACCGGCCCGGGCACGCGACGCCCGCCGGGACGCTCCTGACGGTGCCGCGCCCGCTCGTCGAGACGCGGACGACGAACGCCGGGGGGCCGAACAGGGCGCCGACCGAGGTCGGCTCCCCGATCGCGAGCGCACAGGTGGGCAGGCGCCCGGCGCACGCCCCGCTCCAGCGGACGAACACCTGGTCCGAGGCGGGCACGGCGGTGAGCAGTACCTGCGTTCCGGTGTCCCACAGCGACCCGCAGCTGCCCGCGCAGTCGACGCCCGGGACGTCGCTCCCGACCCGTCCCCGCCCTCGGAGGTCGAGCGCGAGCGGCGTCTGCGCGTCGAGGCGCTGGAGCCAGGCGGAGTCGCGGATGTCCGGCCAGCCGCCGCCGTGGCCGTAGTAGTCGTCGCGGCCGACATCGAGCAGCAGCGTCGCCAGCGGCGTGAGCGTCGCGTAGGGCCAGAGGATGTCCGATGCGGCGTCGCACACGTGGCTCGCGTCCTCGTCGACACAGGCGTGCGGCGGGCCGGGGGCCGGGAGCGCGCCCATCGCGTGGAGGAGCTCGTGGGCCGCGACCACCACGGTCGGCTCGCCGGGGCAGGCGCGCGTGTAGACGATCGCGACGCCGGGCCCGCCGAAGAGCCCGCCGCCCTGCCCGCAGATCTCGTCCCCGTCCAGCGGCCCGTCGTAGTAGACGAGGTGCTTCAGGTAGGGGGAGTTCGCCGTCGCCACGGCGACGGCGGCGGCGATGATCCTGAAGCGGCTCCCTTCCGGGCGGAGCTCGTCCCCGGTGCGTGGAAGGCGGATCACGCGCACGTCCGCCTGCGGGCCGCACGGGAACAGGGCCCGGTCGAACCGCGGCGCGCGCACCGGGTCCTGGGCGCGCCACCACTCGTCGATCGCGTCGACGTCCGCCGAGATCTGCGGCGCCGCCGTGCCGGACGCGTCGACCCCGTCCGAGGGGACGGCGTACACGACGCTGATCTGGTTCCCTGCGACCGCGGCCGGCCGGTCGACCGCCGACGGCGTCCCGCACCACGGCGCTGCGTGCGCCTGTCCGGAGAGCGCGAGCCCGGCGATCGCGACGGCCCCCACCACGGCCAGCCTCCGCACGCGAGTGGCGGCACGAGCGCCACCGTTCCCCGCCCCGGGCGTCACGCGGGCATCCCGCGGCGCCGCGAGAAGCGCGGCTCCGTCCCGGCGACCAGCCGCCGGAGGTTCGTGCGGTGGAGGAGGAAGACACCGACCGCGGCGACGATGCAGAAGCCGACGATCGGCCACGACGCGCCGAAGGCCCACGCGAGCACGGGGAGGGCGGCCGCCGTCGCGAGCGACGCCACCGACGCGTACCGGAAGAGTGCGAACGTGACGAGCCAGACCGCGAGGCAGCAGGCCGCCGCCAGCGGCACGAGGGCGAAGCTGACCCCGCCGGCGGTCGCCACCATCTTGCCCCCGGGGCGGAAGCCGAGGTAGACGGGGCGGGCGTGTCCCGCCATCGCCGCCGCGCCGGCGAGCACCCCGGCCCAGTCACCGCCGATCTCGACGGCCAGCAACGCGGGCACGAAGCCCTTGCCGACGTCGAGGAGCGCCACCGGGAGCCCGAGCGTCCAGCCGTAGACGCGCCAGACGTTCGACGCGCCGATGTTCCCACTGCCCCGGGCCCGGATGTCCTCGCCACGCACGAGGCGCACGAGCAGGAGCCCGAAGGGGATCGACCCGACCACGTACGCGGCGACGACGAGGATCGCGTCGACGATCACGGCGCGGAGCTTACGCCGCCGACCGGCGTCCCGGGTACCGGGCGGCCGCTACGAGGGGACGCCGTATGCGGCGACCCACCCGTTGACGACGCCCCAGTCGAGGTTCTCGAAGAACGCGTCGATGTAGGCGGCGCGATCGGTCTGGTAGTCGATGAAGTACGCGTGCTCGTAGACGTCGAGGGCGACGAGCGGCGTCGCGTTCCAGACGGGAAAGGTGTTCTGCGCGTCCCCGAGCAGGTTCAGCAGCCGTCCCTCGTCCCAGTCGTAGGCCGTCCACGCCCAGCCGCGGGCGGCGAGGCCGGTCGCCTTGAGATCCGCCCGCCAGGCGTCCACCGACCCGAAGTCGCGCTCGACGAGCGCACGGAACGCGCCCGTCGGGTCGCCACCCGGGCCCCCCAGGTGCTCGAAGTACACCTCGTGGTTCTTGACCCCGCCGATCGCGAAGGTGAGGTCGACCTTGAGCGCCCGAAGATCCGAGTAGACCTGGTTCGCAGCGCTCCGGTCGACCTCGGCGAGCTTCCCGACGATCTCGTTCCGCTTCGCGACGTACCCCTGGTACAGGCGGTAGTGCGCCTCCACGGAGACGCGTGAGATACCGGCGAGCTCCAGCAGTGCGGGCTTGAGCGGACGGGCCGCGAGCTCCTCGACGTTCGACATGGGCTCCTCCTGGCGTGGTCGGGTGCCGACTCGGGGACGGCCCGGAGCATATCCTTGGGCGGACGAAACGATCCCGAGGAGGAACCCCGCGATGGCCTACGCCGTACCCGACCTCACCTACGCCTTCGACGCGCTCGAGCCGCACATCGACGCGCGGACGATGGAAATCCACCACGACAAGCACCACGCGGCCTACGTGACGAACCTGAACGCCGCGCTCGACGGCACCGAGTGGATGGACCGACCACTCGAGGCCGTGCTCTCGAACCTCGAGATCCTGCCCGAGGACAAGCAGACCCCCGTCCGCAACAACGGCGGCGGCCATGCCAACCACACGCTCTTCTGGGAGATCATGGGCCCGGGCGGCGGCGGCGAGCCGACGGGCGCCCTCGGCGCGGCGATCGACGGGACGTTCGGCAGCTTCGACGTGCTCAAGCAGCAGATGATCGACGCGGGCGTCAAGCGCTTCGGCTCGGGCTGGGCGTGGCTCGTGTGGGACGGCACCGGGCTCGCGGTGATGTCGACCGCGAACCAGGACTCCCCGCTGATGGAGGGGAAGACGCCGATCCTCGGCATCGACGTGTGGGAGCACGCGTACTACCTCCTGTACCAGAACCGCCGCCCCGACTACCTCGAGGCGTGGTGGAACGTCGTGAACTGGGACGCCGTCTCCGCGAAGTACGCGGAGGCCACGGGCACGTCCTGACCGCGTCGCGGTGCCGGGGGCTCGCCCCCGGCACGCGCCGCCCGGGCCCGTGGAGACGGCAGCCCTCACCGACGACGCGCTGATCGGCCGGGTCGCGGCCCGGGACGTCGACGCGTACGGAGAGCTCCACCGACGCTACGTGCGGGCCGTGCTCGGGCTCGCGCTCCGCTCGCTCGCGGACCGCGAGGACGCCGAGGCCGCGACGCCGGAGGTCTTCGGCCTCGTCTGGCGCGACGCGCCGCGGTTCGCCGGCTCGGAGGCGGACGCCGTGCGCTGGCTGTACGACCTCGCGCGGGCGGCGCTCGGGGAGGCCGTGGCGACCGAGAGCCCGCGCCGGTGGGCGACGTGGCGGGTGCATCGCGCCCTGATGTCGCTGGACGAGCCCGAGCGCTCCGTCGTCGAGCTCGCGTACTGGGGCGGGATGCGCGCCGACGAGATCGCGGCGTTCCTGCACGTGTCCCGGAGCGCCGTCGTCGAGCTCGCCCGCGCCGCGCTCGGGCGCGTCGGCGACGACCTGGCCGGAGCACCTGCGTGAGGGCCCCCGACCTCGACGACCTCGTCGGCGACGGCGTCGCTCCCGGCGAGCACGCGCTCCTACGACGCGCCCACGACCTCCTGGTGGAGGCGGATCCACCGCCCGAGCTGCCCCCGGACCTCGCCGTCCCGCCCGCGCCTCCCACGACCTCCGCGCTCCCGATGCCGCGCCGCTACCGCTCGACGGCGGTCGTCGCAGCGGTGATCCTCGCGCTCGCACTGTTCGGCGCCGGGTGGCTCCTGGGCGGAGGCGGCGGCGGGCGACAGGAGGTGCAGTCGGTCGCGCTCGCGGGCGACGGCGCCGCGCGCGGCGAGCTCGTCGTCCTCCGCGGCGACGACGCGGGGAACTGGCCCCTCGAGCTGACGGTGCGCGACCTGCCGGCGCCCCCCGCGGGCACCGCCTACGAGCTCGTGCGGACGAGGCGCGACGGCACCGAGGAGCGCGTGGGCGCGTTCGTGAGCGACGGAGAGGAGACGACGGTCACGCTCAACGTGACGTCGCCGGTGTCCGATGCCGATCGGTGGGTCGTCGTGGTCTCCGGCACGACCGCCCCGGTGCTGCGCACGGCAGGCACCTGACGGCGAGGGTCGGCCTCCCCCGCGTGCGGCACCGCCGCCCCGGAGTGCGTTCGTGACCCCGGCCGCCCGCCCGCCCGGCGTCGAGAGACGGGCTTCCGGGCGACGCGCTATCGTCGCGTGATCGTGTCCGACGACGTGCGCAGCGGCCCCGTGCGCTCCCAGTACGAGGACTTCGCGCGCCACGTCCTCACGACCGGCGTGCCGAAGGCCGACCGGACGGGCACGGGCACCGTCAGCGTGTTCGGCTACCAGATGCGCTTCGACCTGGCGGAGGGGTTCCCGCTCGTGACCACGAAGAGGGTGCACTTCCCGTCGATCGCCTACGAGCTGCTCTGGTTCCTCCGCGGGGACCGGAACGTCCGCTGGCTGCAGGAGCGAGGGGTCTCGATCTGGGACGAGTGGGCCGACGCCGACGGCGACCTGGGACCGGTCTACGGCGTCCAGTGGCGCACGTGGCCGACGCCCGACGGCGGCCACGTCGACCAGATCGCCGAGGTCGTCCGCCTCCTGCGCGAGGAGCCGGACTCGCGTCGGATCGTGGTCAGCGCGTGGAACGTCGCCGACCTCCCGCGGATGGCCCTGATGCCCTGCCACGCGCTCTTCCAGTTCCACGTCGCCGGGGGCCGGCTCAGCTGCCAGCTCTACCAGCGGAGCGCGGACGTCTTCCTCGGCGTGCCGTTCAACATCGCGAGCTACGCGCTGCTCACCCACATGCTCGCGCAGCAGAGCGACCTCGAGGTGGGCGAGCTGATCTGGACGGGCGGCGACTGCCACGTCTACGACAACCACCGCGAGCAGGTCGAGACGCAGCTGGCGCGCGACCCGTTCCCCTACCCGACGCTCGCCCTGCGCCGACGCCCGGAGACGATCTTCGACTACGCGTTCGAGGACTTCGAGGTCGTCGGCTACCACCACCACCCGGCGATCCGCGCCCCGGTCGCGGTGTGAGGGTCTCCGTCGTGGCGGCCGTCGCGCGAGGCGGCGTGATCGGCCGCGACGACGACCTGCCGTGGCACGTCCCCGAGGACGCGCGGCGGTTCCGCGCGCTGACGATGGGCCACCCGGTCGTGATGGGGCGGCGGACGTGGGACTCGCTCCCCGACCGGTTCCGGCCGCTGCCCGGCCGACGGAACGTCGTCGTCACCCGCAATCCCACCTGGGAGGCCGCCGGCGCCGGGCGGGCCGGCGCGCGCGACG
>NZ_DBNHWK010000017.1:0-7508 GCF_057140465.1 Gaiella sp. | reverse complement strand
TCGGGATCGGCCTGCTCCAGCTGTTCCTCCGCACCCCCGTCGTCCTGTACGCGACGGCGGCCGCCCTCGTGCTCGGGTACGTCGCCCGCTACCTCCCCTACTCGACGCGGATCGCCGGAGCAGGGCTCGGCCGGCTGGGACGGGAGCACGAGGAGGCAGCACGCGTCGGGGGTGCGCGCTGGTGGCCGACCCTGCGCAGGGTGACGCTACCCCTCGCAGCAACCGCGATCGCGGCGGCTTGGCTCGCCACCTTCGCCGTCGCTCTCACCGACGTGTCGCTCTCGCTCGTCCTGTCCTCACCCGGAAACGAGGTCATCGGCGTCCGCATCTGGGCGCTCTACGAGGGAGGCGAGTGGGACGACCTGGCCGCACTCGGAGTCGTGACGATCGCCGGCATTGCGATCCTCGGCGCCGCAACCGCCACACTCGGCAGGATCGCCGCACGGAGGGCCCGTGCTCTCGCTTGACGGTCTCACGAAGGCCTACCCGCACGGCGGTCGACACGTGCACGCTGTGAACGGCCTCAGCTTGGAGGTGCCCGAGGGCGGGTTCTTCACGCTGCTCGGCCCGTCGGGCTGCGGCAAGACGACGACGCTCCGCTGCATCGCCGGTCTCGAGCGGCCCGACGCCGGCGTCATCCGTCTTGCCGACCACGTCGTCACGGATGCCGAACGCGGTATCCACGTCCCGCCCGACCGGCGGGGCGTCGGGATGGTCTTCCAGGAGCCGACGATCTGGCCGCACATGTCCGTTCGCGACAACGTCGCATTCCCGCTCGTCTCCGGCTCGCGTCGACGGCGGCCCTCGCGCGCGGAGCTCGAGCACCGCGTCTCGGCCGCACTCGGGATCGTGCGCCTCGACGGCCTCGGATCTCGTCGGGCGACCGATCTCTCGGGCGGACAGCAGCAGCGGCTCGCGATCGCCCGGGCTCTGGCGGCGAACCCCCGGGTGCTCCTCCTCGACGAGCCGTTCTCGAGCCTCGACGCCCGGCTGCGAGAGGAGGTGGGGCTGGAGCTGCTGCGGATCCAGCACGAGCTCGGGGTGACCACGGTCTACGTGACGCACGACCAGGCGGAGGCACTCGCTCTCTCGACGCAGGTCGCCGTCGTGCAGGGCGGGCTCGTCGAACAGGTGGGGTCCCCCCGGGAGATCTACGAGCGGCCCCGGACGCCGTTCGTCGCCGAGTTCGTCGGGGCGGCGAACCTGCTCAGCGGCGTCGTTACAGAAAGGGTGAACGGCAGCGTGACGGTGTCGACGGAGCTCGGGCTCGTCCGCGTGCAGGACGACGGCATCGAGCGGGGCGAGCGCGTCCTCGTCGTCGTCCGACCCGAGCACATCCGGCTCGAGCCCGATCCCGGGGCCGACGCGACGATCGAGACCTCGGCGTTCCTCGGGAACAGCGTCGAGCACACGGTTCGCTGCAACGGAGAGAGCCTTCGTGTCCGAGTGACGGCCTCCGACGCCGTCGAGCCCGGCCGCACGGTGGCAGTTCGACTCGACGAGGCTCGACTCACGATGGTCAAGGACGAGGCCGGTGCTCGCTGACGTCCACCGCATGGGGGCGTTCGCCGCGAGCCTGCGCCGCTACCTGCGGACGGACTTCTCGGAGGATGCCGTGCAGCGCCGCCTGGCCGAGACGCTCGCGTCGCGCTCGGAGCGCCTGCTCACGCTCCTCGAGCGCGGGGTGTTCGCGCGCGCCGACAACCCGTACCTGCAGCTCTTTCGCCATGCGGGCATCGAGATGGACGACGCTCGGACCCTCGTACGCGACGAAGGAGTCGAGGGCGCCCTGCTCGCACTGCGCGACGCGGGCGTCTACCTCACCGCCGAGGAGCTGAAAGGGCGCGCGCCGATCGTGCGCGGCTCGCTCGTTCGCCACTACGCCCCCGAGGACTTCGACAACCCTCTGCGCGTCGAAGGAGCCCTCGCCGCGCGAAGCGGCGGAAGCTCGGGAATGCCCGTTCGGGTCGGGCTCGGTGTCGACGACCTCGTCGAGGACATCGGCTACCTCCGACTGTGGATCGCGGGCCGCGGCCTGCGAGGGAGGCCGGTCGTCATGTGGCGGAGCGTGCCTCCCGCCCGGTCGGGACTACGGTCATCGTTCCGCCACCTGCGCACGGGCCTCGTGCTCGAGCAGTGGTGGAGCCCGCGTGCCTTCGGGATTCGCCACAGTGCCCGTGATGCCGCCGCCCTCGAGCTCGCACTCGCTGTCGTGCGAGCCCACGGAGAGCGCATCGTCCGGCCGCGCCACGCACCGCTCGACGACCCGGGGCCGGTCGTGGAGGGGGTCGCCGAGCGTGTCCGTTCCGGGCGCAGCCCCGTCGTCCTGGCGACCGCTGGCGCGGCGGTGCGCCTCTGTCGAGCCGCGACCGAGCGCGGGATCGAATTCACCGACGCGCAGGTCGTGACAGGCGGCGAGCCGCTCACGACCTCGAAGGGAGCGGCGATCACCGGAACCGGAGCCACCGCCTCCTGCAACTACCAGGCGCACGAGATCGGGCGGATCGGGTTCGCCTGCGCAACACCGGAAGCGCTCGACGACGTCCACGTCGCGTCCGGACGCGTCGCCGTGATCGAGGGGACGCATGCCGGCCACGAGCCGCGCCTCCTGTTCACGTGTCTCAGCCCCACGTCGCAGCGCCTGATGCTGAACGCCGACATCGGCGACAACGGCGTGCTCGTGCGACGCCGATGCGGCTGTCCTGCCGGCGCACTCGGGCTCGACCTGCACGTCCACACGATCAGGGCCGCCGCGAAGATCACGACGGACGGCACGAACATCCTCTACGCAGAGCTCCTCGACCTCGTGGAGCGAGTGCTCCCCGAGCGCTTCGGCGGCGGCCCGACCGACTACCAGCTCGTCGAGACGGAAGACGAAGGGGTGCCCCGACTCGGTGTGGTCGTGAGCCCGAGAGTCGGGGACGTCGACGACCAGGCCGTCGTCGGCACGGTGCTGGCCGCCGTCGGCAGCGGGCCCGCCTGGCGCGACATGACGCAGGAGATCTGGCGCGACGGGGCAACGGTGCGCGTGCTCCGCCGCGATCCCTACACGACCCACGTCGGCAAGGTGCACGCGTTCCACGTCGAGCGCTGATGAGCGAGCCGTGGAGCCAGATGGCGCCGGTGTGGCTCGACGGCGCTCCACTCCGGCTCTGGCGCGCGCACTCCGACGCCGTCAACAGGGCGCTCGCGGATCGCTTCCTCCCGGGGCCGCTCGGCGACGTGCTGAAGACCGACCTGTTCGACGAGGCGGTCGCGGAGGGGGTGCTCGGGTCGCTCGCACCGCGAGCGTCACGCCTCGTCGGCATCGACGTCGAGCGCCCGATCTGCGAGGCGGCGTCCGCCCGCCTCTCCGGCATCGACGTCGTCGAGGCGGACGTCCGGCGCCTTCCGTTCGCGGACGCGTCGTTCGACACCGTGCTCTCCAACTCGACGCTCGATCACTTTCCGCGGGCGGGCGAGATCGACGTCGCGCTCGCCGAGCTGGCGCGGGTGCTCCGCCCGGGCGGACGACTCCTCGTCACGCTCGACAATCCTCGCAACCCGGTGATCGCGGTCTCGAAGGCGCTCCCCCGTGTGACGCTCAACCACCTGTGGTGGCGATTGGGCCCGGCGACGGCGAGGGCCGGCCTCGCGCCGTACGTCGTCGGCGCGACGCTGTCGCCCGCCGGCCTCCACCGATCTCTCGTCGCTGTCGGGCTGCGGCCGGTCGCCTCGGACACGCTCGTCCACGCGCCGAGGGTCATCGCCGTCCTCGTCGCCAGTCGCCTCGAGCGACACGCCTCGGCGGCGACACGCGCGCGGTTCCTCCGTGCGCTCTGGGCCTGCGAGCGGCTGCGCCGCACGCCGGTCGCGCCTGTGACGGCACACTTCCACGCCGCGCTCGCCATCCGCGACGGCGACTGAGAGGGCGCGCGTTCGACTCCGATCGGCCTCGGGGGAGGCGGTCAGAGGCAGCGACTCTGCACTGCGCTGGACGCCGACCTACGGGCCTCGTCCACGAGCCGCGTGGTCGCGTGCCGGGCCGCGGCGATGCGTCCGATCGGTGCCGTGGGCTCACGCACGCGGTGACACGGCAGAGCGCGGCATCCGATGCGGGGGCGCTCACGTGAGTTTCGCCGCCGCGTCCACGGTCGCCGCGTCCGACACGACGTGGCGCAGCTTTCCCGATCCGTCGAGCGGGATCCGGTCGATGCGCTCGACGGACGTGAGACCCGGGGCCCCGAGTACGCGGTCGAGTTCTCGGGCGATCGTCTTTCGCACGGCCGCAGCAGACGACTCGTCGCGCTGCACGACGAGGACGCGAATGCCGAGATCGGCGTGCTGCTCGATGCGGAGGTCGAGGACGCTCGTGCCGTCACCGATGACCAGCGCGACGACGAAATCGGGGGGAACGAGCGCACCGTCGACCCGCACGAGGACGTCACGCTCTCGACCTGTGACGGCTCCAATGACCGGAAGCCCCCGGCCACACGGGCAGGAGGTGCCGCAGGCGACAAACGCCCGATCGCCGAGCCGGTAGCGAATGAGGGGCATCGCACGGTTGCACAGATCCGTGACGAGGACGTGGCCGTGCTCGCCCGGGGCTGCCGCGGTTCCGTCGTCTCGGACGATCTCGACGATGACCGACTCGGCCGCGACGTGGAACGATCGTCCCTCGGGGCACTCGTAGGCGAGCGCTCCGTTCTCGACGTTGCGGTAGCGCTCGTGTACGGAAACACGGAGCGCCTCCTCGATGACGTCGCGGTGGTGGGGCAGCAGCCGGGCGCCGCCGCTCCAGCAGGAGCGTACGGAGAGCTCGACGCCGCTGTCGAGCGCGGATCGGGCGACCACGTAGAGACCAGTCGAGACTCCGGTCGCGAGCGCCGCCGGACGCCGGGCCAGCGAGCGGGAGAGCTCGCGGACGACCCCGGGATCGACGAGCCGCGCAGCCGGGAGCAACGTGATGTTGAGCGCCGCCGCGGCCGCCACCGCCCTTCGCGTCAGTGAGCTCGGGCGATTCGGAAGCGAGAGACGACGTTCGCCGACGGCGACGCCGAGCCAGTCGTTGAACCGGCGGTCCGCTGCCTGGAACCACGCGTGCTTCTCGCGGGGCCAGATGACCTTCACGGGCTGGCCCGTCGCCCCGGAGCTCGTTCGCGGCAGGCCTCGGGCACCGGGAACGGAGAGCCTCGCCACCCCTGCGGACTGCAGGTCCTCCCTCGTCAGCTGCGGGATGCGGGCCAGGTCGTCCAGGGAGTCAACGTCACCGGGCTCGATTCCCGCCGCGGAGAGCCGTTCCCGATGAAAGGGAATCAGTGCCGCGACGGCGAGGATCTCTCGTAGGCGCTCGACCTGCAGCTGTTCGAGCCGCTCGCGGTCCCACCACTGCGACCGGCGAAGGCCCTCGTAGACGGGGCCCGGGCGGGCAGGGTCCGCCTGCCACGCGAGCCGTGCCACGAGCTCGCGCGAGGAAGCGCGGAGCCTCACGACCCGTCCGGTCGCGCTGCGTGCGAGATCACGTGACGCAGCTTGCCCGCCGTGGAAAGCGGGATCTCATCGACCCGCTCGACCCTGGTCGCACCGGGCATCCTCAGCCTCTCGTCGAGCATCGCCGCGATCCGCTCCCGGTAGATCTCGGGCGACGGCTCGTCGCGCTGGACGACGCGCACGTCCACGTGCAGGTCTGCGTGCTGCTCGACCTGGAACTCGACGACGCTCGCGGCGACCGCTGTCATCAGGTGACTCCCGATGTCGTCGGGGGTGACGTACCGGCCGTCCCCGGTCACGAGCAGATCGTCCGCCCGTCCGACGAGCGACTGGATGACCGGCAGGCCGCGTCCGCACGGACATACCTCGTCGGAGAGCGCAGCGAGATCACCGAGGCGGTAGCGGACGATCGGCATCGCGTGGTTGCAGAGCGTCGTGACCAGGACCTCGCCGACCTCGCCGGCGGCGGCGGGGCTGCCGTCCGGGCGCACGATCTCGACGATGACGTTCTCGGCGACCTCGTGCAGGCGCCCCTCGGGGCACTCGTGGGCGATCACCCCCGTCTCCCAGCCGCCGTAGCGCTGATACACGCGCGCAACGAGAGCGTCTTCGACGGTGCGGCGCTGGACGGCGTGGAGATGACCCGCGCCGCTCCAGACCGCCTGGGGCTCGATGCTGAGACCGCTCTCGGCGAGGTGCGACGCGAGCACGTACAGCGGTGTCGCTCCGCCCGTGACGAGAGCCGGTGGGGAGCTCTCGAGCGTGCGGGCAAGCCGCACGGCTGCTGCATCGCCGTCCGTGCGGATCACATGGTGGAGGCGCGTGTGCTCGAACGCGTAGATCAGGCGGCGCCTCGATCCCATACGTGAGCCGGTCACGTGCAGGCGCAGCTCTGCTGGACCGACGCCGTGCCATTCCCGCGCCCGGAGATCGGCCGCCTTGACGGACGCGAGGAGGGACAGTGGTCGCAGCACCTCGACCGGCCGTCCCGACGACCCCGAGGTGGCGATCCGCATCCCGCGGCTGCGGGGCGTGCGCAGCCCGGCGATGCCGAGCCGCTGGACATCGTCTCGCTCCAACGGCGGCAGCGATGCGAGATCGGCCACGGAACGGAGGCGATCGGGCTCGAAGCCCGCCGCCCGCAGGCGCTCACGGTGGAAAGGGACGCCGCGCGCAGCTGCGAGCAGCGACCGCAGTCGGTCGACCCGGAGCTGCTCGATCTCCTCGCGCCGCTGCCACTGAGTCCCGCGAAGACTCGTGTACGTCTCCCACACTCCCCCGGGGTGGACCCGGAGGTGCCCCCGTGTGAGCGCTTCCCGGACACGTGGCCGACCTCCCACGGTCACCTCTCCGGATCGGCACCGGCGCGGTCGGCCACGACGATGTGCCGCAGTTTCCCGGACGTCGAGAGCGGGATCGAGTCGACCCGCTCGACGTGAGCGGCCCCGCGCAGCCGCAGCAACTCGTCGATCCCCGACGCGACGCGCTCACGGACGGGCTCCGGTGGCGGGCTGTCCCGCTGGACGACCTTGACGCTCACGTGGAGGTCGTCGTGCTGGACGACCTGGAACTCGACGACGCTCTCACGGAGGGACGTCATGAGGGCAGAGACGTGCTCCGGGAGCACCAGCCCGCCGTCGCCTGCACGCAGAAGCTCGTTCGAGCGACCGACGAGCGTTCCGAGCAGCGGGAGACGACGTCCGCACGAGCAACGCTCGGCCTCGGTGGGAATCGCGAGGTCGCCGATGCGGTAGCGGAGGAGCGGCATCGCGTCGTTGCGGAGTTGCGTCACGAGGATGTGACCGATCTCACCCGGAGCGGCAGCCCGACCGTCGTCTCTCACGATCTCGATAAGCACCGTCTCCGCCGACACGTGGTACGACTGCTCCTCGGGGCATTGATGCGCGATCATGCCGGTCTCCCAGGAGCCGTAGCGCTCGAGCACACGGCACCCGAGGGCCTCCTCGATGGGCTCGCGGTAGTACCCCGGAAGGTGGTTCCCCTCGCTCCAGCACGCGCCGACGCGGACGCGTCGGCCC